>JAHEML010000053.1:7005-10732 GCA_024643705.1 Caldilineaceae bacterium
TACGTCAGGAGGCCGACCATGAAACGCAAAATCTTAATTCCTCTGGATGGTTCACCCTTTGCCGAGCGTGTGCTGGCCTTTGTTCGAGGACTTGCCAAGCCCTCCACCACCGATCTGATCTTTGTTCATGTGGCCCAACCCAACCCCTATTACACCGTCGTCACCCCCGACGCCATTCACACGGTTGATATCACCGATTGGCAAGAACGGGCCAATCAATATATGAACCGGATCACGGAAGAGGTTCGGGCGGAGGGGTACACCGTTTCAGCAATGATCACCGAAGGCGACGTGGCGTCTGCCATTTGTGATATGGCCGAAACCCAGGAGGCAGACCTGATTGCCATGACCACCCACGGGCGCTCTGGGATCGAAAAGTGGGTGTTGGGCAGTGTGGCCGACAGGGTTGTGCGCTCGGCACAGCAGCCTGTCTTTTTGGTGCGGCCGCAAGAAGATCAACACCCCCCCATGCCCATCCGTCGCATTCTCGTGCCGTTGGACGGTTCGCGCACAGCCGAGCAAGCCTTGCCCCAGGCCATTGAGCTTGCCAACGAAAACAACAGCGAGATTTGGCTGTTGCAGTCTGTGGAATTCCCCGAATATTGGGGCGAGGAATATGCTGGCATGCACGCCATGCCGTCCACCGTATCCATCGAAGAGCAAGAGGAAGCCGCCCGGGCCTATCTGCACCAGATCGCTGATTCCCTGACATCCGGGCAGATTCCGGCTCAAATTGTGGTCACGACTGGTCATGCGGCTAGTGCAATTTCGGATGTGGTAGCGGATAATGAGATAGACCTGATCGTGATGAGTACCCATGGACGATCCGGGTTGAGCCGGTGGGTCTTTGGCAGTGTCGCCGAGAAGGTGGTACGCCTGGCCGAATGCCCTATCTTTCTTGTGCGTGTACAAAATTCTCCTGCACAAGAGCAGTAAACCCCCACCCCGCAGGCGATTTGGAATGAAGAGAGGAGATGGCGGCATGTTCGTTCGAGATTGCATGAGTTCACCCGTGGTGACAATCCCACCGGACAAGCCATTTAAGATGGCTCTGCAAATAATGCAAGAGAATCGTTTTCGCCGCCTGCCTGTTGTCGATAAACACGGGCGCTTGGCCGGTATCATTTCTGAACGCGACCTGCTCTATTCGGCCCCAGCCCCTGTTAGCTCCTTGTCCATGTGGGAAGCAACCTATCTGCTCTCACGGTTGACCGTGCAACAGGTGATGACCAGAGCAATCATCATCACAACCCCGAACACACCGGTCGAACATGCCGCCAGTCTGATGATCGCCAACAAAATCGGGGGGCTGCCGGTGGTTGACGCCCAAGACCATGTGGTGGGGATGATCACCGAAACCGATATCTTCCGCGCCTTTGTCGAAATGTTGGACGGACAGGAAGGCAGCGTGCGTCTGACACTGGAATTGCAGGAAAATCAAGGGTTGCCTTTCGAGTTGATCGAGAGTATCTCCATTTTGGGCGGCGAACTGATTAGCTATGGGGCCTTTGCTCATGCCCGTGGTGTCCGCCGTATTCTTATGATTGTGAAAGGCATTTCCCTGCTGGATGTCCAGTCGATTTTGCGCAGCCATCACATGCAGGTAACCAGCAGTGTTGAAATGCCGGGTGTCTCTCTGGGCCGCTCGGCATCATTCGAAGAACACTTCAATCTTCTCCACGGCGTACTATTCTAATTCCTCGGACTTTCTCCGGTTTTGTCCTCCAAAGACAAGAAGGCCAGCCTACTCCTCGCCGGGCTGGCCTTCTTGTCTTAACTAAAAGCCCGATCCCTCTCTTCCGCCCCATCTACGAATTTTCTGCAACAAATTTCTAACACTTCGCCTGTGTTATTCTAATCAACATAGGGGATACTGAATCAATTGCACGTTGCAAACTGATTGCCCAGGCCACTGATTTTCGCCAAATGGGTCTGGCTGACCGTTGCATTGTGACAATATTGCATTGTGACAATTTGCATTGTGTTAGACACGGCAAGAATCGGAACGTTTCCTACCATATGGGGTGTAAATTGCCCCTACACTTGCCGTCAGACAAAAAGCCCGCTTATTGAAAGTATGCACTGAGCCAGAGGAGTGGAAACCACCCTAATGATGCGTTTTGATCGATTTACCCAAAAAGCCCAGGAAGCCGCTATGCGCTCCCTGGAAATTCTCCAGCACTACAAACATTCCCAAGTAGACACCGAACATATCTTTCTGGCTCTCGTCCAGCAACAGGGCGGCACCGTGCCCCAACTGTTGGAAAAGCTGGGTGCAACCGTCGAAGTAGTGGCTCGCAAGCTCGAAGCCACCCTGGAGTCCTCGCCAAAATCCACCAACCCCCCGTATGGTGGCGGAATGGCAACGGCCCAGGTCTTTATCACCCCCCGGCTCAAACGGGTGATGGATGTTGCCAACGAAGAGGCCAACAAACTCCAAGACGAATACATCAGCACCGAGCACATCTTCCTGGCGATTGCTAGCGAACGCAACACCCCTGCCGCCAACATATTGCGCGATGCGGGCGTGAACAAAGATCGGCTCTACGCCGCGGTGGAAGAGCTGCGGGGCGGCCAAAAAGTGACCGAACCCAACGCCGAAAGCAAATACCAGGTGTTGGAAAAATATGGCCGCGACCTGACCGCTGTGGCCGTGGAGGGCAAACTCGACCCAGTGATTGGCCGGGAAGAAGAGATTCTGCGGGTCATGCAGGTGCTCTGCCGCCGCTCCAAGAACAACCCGGTTCTCATTGGCGAAGCGGGCGTGGGCAAAACAGCCATCATCGAAGGGCTGGCCCAACGCATCGCCGACGATGACGTGCCCGAAATTTTGTCGGGCAGACGGGTCATCTCTCTCGACTTGGCCGCCATGCTGGCCGGGACCCGCTTTCGGGGCGAATTTGAAGAGCGGCTGAAAGCTTGCCTGGACGAAATCCGCCGCAGCGATGGTGAGATTCTGCTCTTTATCGACGAACTCCACACCGTTGTGGGCGCGGGCAACGCGGTCGGCGCGCTGGATGCGGGCAACATGCTCAAACCAGCCCTGGCCCGGGGCGAGCTTCACTGCATCGGTGCCACCACGCTGGACGAGTTCCGCAAGAGTATCGAAAAAGATGCGGCCCTGGAACGACGCTTTGCCCCTGTCTACGTGGACGAGCCAAGCGTGGCCGACAGCATCGAGATTCTGCGGGGTCTGCGCACACGCTACGAAGATCACCACGGCATCACCTATACCGACGAGGCGCTAGAACAGGCCGTGCGCCTGGGCGAGCGCTATGTGACCGAGCGCAAACTGCCCGACAAAGCCATCGATCTCATCGACGAGGCTGCGGCCAAATTGCGGGTTGCCATGTATTCCATGCCCAGCAATCTGAAAGAGCAGAAGGCCCACATCAACGCCCTCTCTGCCGAAGAGGAGACAGCCTGGGCCGACCGGGACTACGAAAAGGCCGCCCAGGTAAAGACCGAACTGGTGCGCATCAAGGAAGAGTTCAAAGTCGGGCTGAAGGCGTGGAAAGCCGAATCGAACCTGGATGATGTGGTGGACGCATCCGACGTGGCCCAGGTGGTGCAGAACTGGACGGGCATCCCCGCCACCAATCTGCTGGAAGCCGAGACCGAAAAGCTGCTGCGCATGGAAGAGCATCTGCACGAGCGGGTTGTGGGCCAGGACAAGGCCATCGAAGCGGTCAGCGATGCGATTCGCCGGGCGCGCAGCGGGCTGAAA
>JAHEML010000054.1 GCA_024643705.1 Caldilineaceae bacterium
GACGATCGTCCCCTGCGACAGCCGCATGGCCGACCCCGACGGCAGACAGGTCTACGACATTCTCGACAAAGAGATCAAAACATTCATCGATCTCATCCAAGCCAGCGGTGCGCTTGTCACCATCTTTTTCGATTGTTGCCATTCCGGCTCTGGAACCCGTGACCCCAAAGTTCCCACGCGCAGGACGGGCGAGGACAAACGTACCCGCAGCCTGGACACCGTGGAACCCCGCACTGCCGCACGCCTGGCCGCCCAGACAGCCACTGATCCCCAAAAATCTACCACAAGTGGCTGGCACATTCCCGGCGAACACGTGCTGCTGGCAGGTTGCCGAGACGAGGAACTCAGCCACGAATATCGCGACCCGGAGAGTGGCGCGTGGCACGGAGCCACCACCTACTTTCTGCTACGCAGCCTGCGCAGCGCCGACAGCGAGACAACCTGGGGGCAGATCTACGACAGCGTGCGTACCAGCGTGAACGCCATTTACAGCAATCAAATGCCCCAACTGGAAGGGCCTGACAATCGCAGAATCTTCGGTGGGCTGTCAGTGCCCGCCCACCCCTATCTGCTGGCAGAAAAAGTAGAGAGCGACAACAGCGGCATCTTCGTGCATATCAACGGTGGGCCACCAGTGGGGCTGAATGTGGGCAGCCGCATCGAACTCTACCCCCCCGGCAGCGGCGACATGAGCGGCGCGCCCTTGGCAAAAGGGGTGGTCGAATCGTTGGACCTGGACAGCGTGGGCTACGTCTGGGCCAGAGTGACGGCACCACCCGCGGATGGGATAGTCCCAGAATTGGCCCGTGTGAAGATCTCGGCCCAGAGCTACGACAACCTGGTCTATCCCGTCGCCGCCAACGATCCACTGGTGCGCGCCGCGTTGGAACAGATCAACCAAGCTGGCGAAAAAGAGAGCAGCACCCCGTTCCTGCGCTTGACCAAACCAATCGGCGAGGGTGAGAAAATAAGCCAAGACGACGGCGCGATTTTCCGTGTGGAGGCGCAGGGCGAAAACTATGTCGTTCAAGACGCCAGCGGTGTGCAAATTGTCGTCGAGACGCCCCCCCGCACCCCAGAAGGCGCAGAGCGCATCGTCAAAATATTGGAACATCTGGCCGTCTACAACAACGTGCGCAACCTGCGCAACCCATCCGTCAACTCCCGCTTGGCCGATGTGATGACCGTTGAGGCGCTCAGCTACACCAAAGCCGGGCGCAGCAGCCCATCTGACGGCATACCCCTGGACAACCCCAACACAGTGCTGGAACCAGGGCGCAAAGTCTGGTTGAACATCAAGAACAGCAGCGAGCAGGACCTCTACCTGGCGATCTTTGTCCTAACCGCTGATTTCGGCATCGAACGGCTCTACCCCCGCAACGCGCCCAATCAGAAAGTGGCCGCGGGCAACGGATTCCCCATCCCCGGCATCACACCCCGTGTCAACAACCCGTTCCTGGCACGCAGCCCGGCGATCTTCAAAGTCTTTGTCACCCGCCAGCCAATGAATTTTGATGTGCTGCGCATGGCAGACTTGAACGACCCGCCCCTGCCCCCCAGCGATCAAACCAGAGACGCTGGCAACCCACTCCTGCGCCTGTTGGATAGCGTGCGCACACCAGGGACCCGAGCCAGCTTTTACATCGACGACGATCCCAACGATCTCTGGTACACCCAACAGATCGAGTTCACTGTGCTGGCCGAAAACTCGGCCCAGGAATTGCCACCCGGCACAACCTCGGTGGAGATCGGTTCACCCTTGGAGATGACTCTGACCAAACCCGCTGGCTTCACCGGACAGCTTGTCGCCAGCAGCGTAGAGCAGGCCACCCGCGGCACAGGCATAGACGCAACACTGAAACCGCCGCCTGGGTTGAGCAGTGGAGAAGCCGCCGACATGTTTGTGCCGGTGACATTTGCCAGCGGAACCCGATCCGCCATTGGATCGCCCGGCGTGCTGGCACTCAACGCAGCGCCCGACGATCTGGCCCAGATCAGCGAGGAGAACCCCCTGCGCCTGGAACTGACCCTGGACGAGGAAGAAGGTTTGCGGGGCATTTTGCCCATTGCCTTCGATGGGGAACACTACTTTCTGGCAGGGCAGATAGACGAGGCCACCACCGGATCACGCGACCCCAGCAAACGGCGGCTGGCGCTCACCATCACCCATTTGCCCCTGCCTGCCGATGCAATCGCCGATGCAATCGCTGATTCCAGCACAGGAACCCGCACCGCCGGCGACGCCCCCACCCGGGACCTGAAACGAACCGCCCGCCTCTTTTTCTACAAAGTATTCCTCAAAGATTTGCCAGCCGACACAGGCGTGCGCAAGCCCCGGCTCAACTCCGACCACACCCCGATCAACGATTCGTCCGGCAGACCCATCTACGATGCCGTCACCAAAAGTGATGTGGCCGCGGCCAAACGGGCAGCCCTGCTGGTTCATGGCTTTACCAGCGACACAGGCTGGCAGGTGCAGCGGGCATGGCCCAAATTGGGTAAGCTGGCCGATTACGATCTGGTATTGACCTTCGATTACGAAACCTTCAACACGGGGATGGGCGAAAATGGCGCAATCCTCGCCGGGGAACTGACCGCCCTGGGCTTTGGCAAGGACGATGACATCCAGTTGGACATCTTCTGCCACAGCATGGGAACCCAGGTTGTGCGGGCTATGGTGGAGTTGGAAGGCGGCCATACCTACACAGATCGGGTCTTTTTGGTGGGCGCGCCCAACGCGGGAACCAAGATAGCCGAGGCCAAGAAGGCGATTTTCTGGGCGGGGACAGTGCTGCTCAACCAGGCGGGCGTCGCGCCACCAGCCCTGATTGCCAATTGGTTTCTCAAAAAGTTTATGGAGAGCGCGGTCTCCGTGAATGATCTCATGCCAGAATCGGAATTGTACAAGAAACTCAACGGCGGCACAGACGCCTTGAATGTGGCCTATTTTGTCCAGATCGGCACCAACAAAGCCCTGGACGGTGGGGTGGATTGGAACACTCTCTTTACCAAGACGGGGCTGGCTAAAGTCTTTGACAAAGGGCTGGATGCACTGCTTGGCCCCAACGATCTGCTGGTGGGTGTTTCCAGTGCTCGTGCCGTACGCCATGGCAACTGGCCGGGGTTGAAAGTCGCCGAGATGGAGTGCAATCACTTTCAATATTTCGAAACGCCACAGAGCGTCGATCAGGTAGCCGCCTGGCTGGAGGACGAATGAGCGCCCAGGAACATAAAGAAGCGGCCGCGGCCAGCCACGAAAGCGTTGCCATTGCCATTGTCACCGTGAGCGACACCCGCACAACAGAGACCGACCGCAGCGGGCAGACTATTCGTGCCCTGGCCCAGGAAGCTGGGCATCGGGTCGTCGATTATCGTATTGTCAAGGATGAGCCGACGCAGGTGCAGGCAGCCCTGGACGAGTTCAGCGCGGGCGAGGCACAGATGGTGATTTTCAATGGTGGGACAGGGGTGAGCCGTCGGGACCAGACCTACGACGTGTTGGCCCGCAGCCTGGAAAAGGAGTTGCCGGGGTTCGGTGAACTGTTCCGCATGTTGAGCTATGCCGAGATTGGATCGGCGGCGATGATGAGCCGAGCCACAGCGGGCATCTACCGGAGTTGTGCGGTGGTGAGTATTCCCGGATCAACCAATGCGGTGAAGCTGGCGATGAAGGAGCTTATTCTGCCCGAAATCCGCCATCTGGCCTGGGAAATGACACGGTGAGCGAGGGAGCAGGGGAGCGTTAGAGCAAGAGAGCGGATGAGCGAAGTACTGGCGTACTTTGCTCATCCGCTCTATCGTTCCAACGCTTCTACGCTTCTACGCTTCTTCTTTCTGGAACTGGCTCATGTAGAGATCGTAGTAAGCTCCCCGCTTGTCGAGTAGCTCTGTGTGGGTTCCCCGCTCGGCAATCACCCCATCCTGCAAGACCATCACCTGATCGGCGTTGCGGATTGTGCTCAGGCGATGGGCGATGACAAAGCTGGTGCGGCCTGCCAGCAAAACCTCCAACGCGGCCTGAATCTGGCGCTCGGTGCGGGTGTCCACGCTGCTGGTGGCTTCGTCCAGAATGAGAATGCGGGGGTTTGCCAGCGCCGCCCGTGCAATGGCAAGCAACTGCCGCTGGCCCTGGCTTAGGCCACCACCCCGCTCGCCCAGGACAGTCTGATACCCTTCGGAAAGCGAGTTGATGAAATCGTCGGCGTGGGCCAGTTGGGCAGCGGCGATCACCTCTTCGTCGCTGGCCTCGGGACGACCAAAGCGGATATTGTTCATCACCGTGTCGCTGAAGAGGAACGAATCTTGCAGCACAATGCCGATCTGCCTGCGCAGACTGTCCAACTGCATGTCGCGCACGTTGATGCCGTCGATGCTGACAGAACCGCTTTTGGCATCGTAGAAACGGGGGATGAGATTGATGATTGTCGTTTTGCCTGCCCCGGTCGGCCCGACAATTGCCACGGTCTGTCCAGGTTCGGCGGTCAGATTGACGCCACGCAGCACCAACTCGCCGGGATTGTACTCCAACGTTACATCCCGAAACTCCACCCGGCCCTGAATCTGGCCCATTTTCACTGGATTGGGTGCTTCGACAATGTCCGGTTCCTCGTCCAACAGCCCAAATATCCGCTCGGCTCCGGCCACCGCGCTCTGGATGTTGGTCCACAACACGCTCACCTGCTGGATAGGCTGATTAAAACGTTGCACATAGCCCAGAAATGTGACCATCAATCCCAAAGAGACCAAGGCACCACCCAGCGATTGGCCGCGCAACAGATAGACACCACCCACACCCACAACAATGGCAATCGCCACATAGCCCAGGGCTTCCAGGGTAGGAGCCAGGGCAGATGTGTAAGCAACGGCCCGGATGTTGGCATCCCGGTTGGCGGCGTTGCTCACCCGGAAGTTTTCAATGTTGGCGTCTTCGCGGGCAAAAGCCTGTACCTCGCGCACGCCAGAGATGCTCTCTTGCAGGTTGGCATTCACGTTGCCAATCTCCTGGCGGGTTTTGCGGAAGGCTTTGCGCGCTTGAGCACTGAACCAGAGAGTCGCCAGAATCATCACCGGCACAACCGTCATACTGATCAGCGCGTAGGCCAGGTTGAGGGTGAGCATTTTGTAGATGATCCAGACAATGAGCAGCACGCCGCCCAACACCTGCAAGAGGGCAAAGTTCATCGCCTGTTGCAGGGTATCCATGTCGTTGGTGATGCGGCTCATGATGTCGCCCGCCTCGTTCTTGGAGTAGTAGCCAAGAGAGAGGCGGTGGATGTGGCGGAATACTTCCTCGCGCAGGTTGCGCAACACATGGTTGCCCGCCCACGTCATCAGGAAGAATTGCAGACCACTGAAGATCGATGTACCCACATAAAGGGCCACAACCACCAAGACCAGTCGAAGCAATCCGGAGATGAGCGCGTCGTTGTCTGCATCGGGGGCCAAGTCGGCGGCCCACCAGCAATTGGATTTGGACGCGCTCTCCCCACCCATCTGCTCAGCCAGATTGTCCATGCCAGGGATCGCAGCCCCGCCAGTGCCATTGGTCACCGCAGAGCGGGCCACCGCGGGCGCGATGTAACAATCGGTGGCCTGGCCGATCAATTCGGGCGAGTAGACCTGTGCCCAGGTGCTGCCGACAATCAGCGCGGCCACCACCAGCAGCACCAAGACATAAGGTGCAAAATAGCGGCTCAAGCGGCCCAGGGTTGCACCTACCCGCTTCGGTTTCATAGTCTCTTGGTTCAGGAGACGTTGCGAACCCATCATATGCGTACCCTCCTTGAAGGGGTATTGATTTCATCTACTAAATACGTGACGATGAACCGTGAGATGCGCGGTATTTATCGCGTTACAAGCTTCATCTTTCGCGGTGTTCTTTGCCGGGAAAGGTAACCCGTGTCATCCAGCCAGTGCCATCTCTTTTTCGCCGGCCCCACCATTATCCGAGCCGCCATTTTCCGAGCCGCCGTCATCCATCACCGCATCTTCCACCAGTTGGCTGCTGAAAATTTCGGCATAAATCGGGTTGGTCTCCATCAATTCGGTATGAGTACCCACACCCACAATACGTCCCTTGTCCAGGACGATAATCTGGTCAGCATTGCGCACTGTGCTAATGCGTTGGGCAATCACAATACTTGTGCGCCCTTGCATCAGCTTGTCCAGGGCACGTTGAATCGTCGCCTCTGTCGCCAGGTCCACGCTGCTGGTGGAGTCGTCCAAAATAAGGATGCGGGGATCGAGAAGCAGGGCACGCGCAATCGCCACCCGTTGTTTCTGCCCACCGCTCAGGGTAGACCCCCGTTCGCCCACGGATGTTTTGTAGCCGTCGGGGAAGCTCATAATAAAGTCGTGGGCGGCGGCGGCTTTGGCCGCCGCGATCACCTCTTCGTCGGTGGCGTCGGGCCGCCCAAAGGCGATGTTGTCCCGCACCGAACCGGTAAAGAGATTTGTCTCTTGCAGCACGATCCCAATCTGGCTGCGCAGAGAATCCAGGGTCACGTCGCGCACGTCAATGCCGTCGATGGTCAGGCTGCCCTCACTCACGTCGTAAAAGCGGGGAATCAGGTTGATGATCGTCGATTTGCCGCTGCCGGTCGCACCCAGCAGGGCCACTGTTTGTCCTGGCTCGGCAGCGAAGCTGATGTTGGAGAGCACGGGGTCGCCGCCGCCAAAGTAGCGGAAAGTGACATCGTCGAAGGCCAGTTTGCCACTGATCGCGGACAAGGGGGCGGCATCTGGTTTGTTGACGACCTCGTTTTGCGCGTCCAAAATTTCGAAGATACGGGTGGCGCTGGCGCTGGCCTGGCTCATCTGGCTGATGATGAATCCCAATTGGCCGATGGGAAAGAAGACGTAGATAAGGTAGAGGCTGAACTTCTGCCATTCGCCAAAGGTCAAACTGCTGTCGATTATCTGGACGCCGCCAAAGTAGAGAATAGCAGCCTGGCCCAGGTTGGCAAGCATAAAGATCACAGGAAAGAGGAAGCTGAAGACCTTGCCCACGGTAATGCCCTGGTTCATCAAATCTTCGGCAGCTACATGAAACTTGGCCTGTTCCTGGGATTCGCGTACAAAGGCTTTCACCACCTTGATTCCGGCCAGATTCTCCTGCAGAATTGTGTTCAGGCGAGAAAGCCTGACCTGGACCGCGGCAAAGAGGGGTTGGGCCACAGTGCCAAAGATCATGAAAAGAATCAGTGCCAAAGGCAGGATGGGCAGAATGACGAGGGTGAGGCGAAAGTTGGTAAAGAGCAGAATCGCCAGCGTGCCTGTCAGGAGTGCAAAGGCTTGCACCGCCATCAACAAGCCCTGGCCGATAAAGCCGCGCAGCTTTTCCACATCGTCGGTGGCGCGGATCATCAACTGCCCCGTGCGGTTTCGATCATGGTAGCTGAACGAGAGACGTTGAATCTTCTCGAACAACTCGTTGCGAAAGTCGAAAGCCACACCCTGGCTCACCTGCTCGGCGATGAAAGTCTGGGAGAATGCAAAGGCCCCCCGCGCCACAGCAAAGATGACGATAAAGACGATCGCCCAATAGAGCGCAACTTCGGGCCGGTTCACAAAGGTGTCGAATTGGTCACTGCTCCAGCTCAGCCTGTCCAACACCGTTGGCAACGCGTTGGCCGGCACATTGGCAATCTGTTTGGCAATCAGGCCATTCGTCACAGCATCGAGCACATTCTGCACCAACTGGGGAACCATCAACTGTGCGCCCGTGCTGATGAATAGAAACAGATAGGCAAAGATGGTCAACCGTTTGTATGTGCCCAGGTAGCGGATAGCCCGCCCCAGATCACGAAAATTCGCCTTGGGGCGGCCACCCTGCCCTTTGTCGCCCCGTTTACGTCGTTGGAACATATGGTTCTCCCTCTCGCGTCATGCCGCTGGCTCCGAAGTCGTGCTGGTGGGGCTGATCTTGTTGTCGAGCAAAGAACGATGCAGCTTTTCCAGCAGAGTTTCAAGTTGTGCAATTTCATCTGGGGCCATGCGCGCCGTCAGATTGTTCAAAAAACCGATATGGGTGGGAAGCGAGTGGCGCATGAGCTGCCGCCCATCCTGGCTGAGTTGGATACGAAAAGCACGCAGGTCGTCCGGGTCGATCTGGCGAACGATCAGCCCTTGCTCTTCCAAGCTGCGTAGGTGCGCGCTCACCGTGTTCTTGCTTAGGCGTTGATTGCGGGCAATTTCAGTGGGCGTCAGGCTCTTGTCCTCGCGCTGGTCGGCCACAAATAGCTGGGCCAACAGCCGCCACTGGGGCGAAGAGATGGTGGTATGACGCATCTGCTCGCCCAAAATTGTATCATAAGCACCGTTGCACATTTTGACCAGGCGCAACAATTCCAGACCGTGTGTTTCGGTGACGCCGACTTCGGAAAGCAGGCGGCTAAACGCGGCGCGATGCACATCGATCTGGGATTGGTTCGTCGTCGTACTAGTCATGGGGGGAATTGTACGCCAACGAACTATTTTTTGCAAAAAATGAATAGTGATTGGGTAGATTGTGAGATTCGAGACGGTGACGGCACTTTCAATCGCGGCCCTCAATAAAAAAGGCCTGTCGCCAAGCGGCGACGGGCCTTTTGAGTACCCCCGACAGGACTCGAACCTGTGCTTTTGGCTCCGGAGGCCAACGCTCTATCCGCTGAGCTACGGGGGCAAACAGATATTTCTATAAAAATCATAGCACACCGGACGGCTGGCAAGCAAATTGGAGCAAAGTCACCAGGTCCATTTTGCGACTGACATAAGCCTCTCCTAAGATGCGTTGTGCGATAGCCCGGTCACCTTAGGGCCGGGTTTGCCAGTCTACCCTACTATTGAAATACACCCAGCGAAAGTTGATCAAGTGACATTCCAGTTGGCTTGTGCTATCATTTCTTCAACAGCATTTCTCCAATATCATTCACCCCTATATCACCCGTCGATCCAACGCTTTGCAGAGGAAGAATCAACGTGTCTCTTGACGACTTTCAGCCCGCCGAGCGGGTACGCTCTTTTGGAACCACCGTCTTTGCCGAGTTTACGGCCTTGGCTATCAAGCACAACGCAGTCAATCTGGGGCAGGGTTTCCCCGATTTCCCTGCACCCGATTTTGTGATCGAAGCGGCGCGCACGGCTCTAGCATCGGGCCATAACCAATATGCCCGCAGCGCAGGCCACCCCCGGCTGGTTAATGCGATTGCCACAGTCTACAGCCCCCTCTTCCACCTGGAGTTGGACCCGCTGAGCGAAGTTGTTGTCACCACTGGCGCGACGGAAGGCATCTTTGCCACCATGCAGGGGTTGGTGAATCCCGGTGATGAGGTGATCCTCATCGAACCCTTCTACGATAGCTATCCGGCGGCAGTGCTCATGGCGGGCGGCACGCCAGTCTATGTGCCACTGCGACCGGCCGCGGGCGCTACCAGCGCGGCTCAGTGGTCGCTGGACATGGACGAGCTTGAATCTGCCATCACCCCTCGCACCCGGTTACTGGTGATCAATACTCCCAACAACCCCGCGGGCAAAGTCTTTACCCGCGCCGAATTGGAGAGTGTCGCCGCATTGGTGCAAGCACACAATCTAGTGGTTCTCAGTGACGAAGTCTACGAGTGGATGACCTACGATGATGCACCTCATATACGCCTGGCCACACTACCCGGCATGTGGGAACGCACCATCACCCTGGGCAGCGCGGGCAAGACATTTTCCGTCACCGGCTGGAAAATCGGTTGGGCCATCGCCCCACGCCATTTGGCCCACGCGGTGCTGATGGCCCACCAGTGGATCCCCTTTGCCGTGACGACCCCTCTGCAAGAAGCCGTTGGAGCGGCCTTCGAGCAGGTGGAGGAACGGGGCTATTTTGCCGAACTAGGCGCGATGTACGCCTCCAAACGGGACAAATTGGCTGGAGCCTTAGCCGATGTGGGATTGACGCCGATGATTCCCCAGGGGTCATACTTCATTCTCGTGGACACGGCCCACCTGGATGCGCCCACACCCACCGCTGACCCGCGGGATGTGCAGATATGCCGTTGGCTGACACGGGAGATCGGCGTGGCGGCCATCCCACCGTCCGCCTTCTACAGCCTGGATCACAAAGTGCTGGCAGCGAATGTGGCACGCTTCTGCTTCTGCAAAACCGATTCTGTGTTGGAGGCTGCGGCCCAACGCTTACGGCAAAATTTTGGATAAGAGAAGAATGGAGCGCAGACAAGGCGGATAGTAACGGATAAGAATGTGAGGTCAATCCGTCAATTCTGAAATCTGCGTCCGCGTTTTTGCCGTCTGATCCGCATGTATCCGCCTAATCAGCGTTCGAAAAAGTCTCGTAGCAGGCATAAACTTTTCGAGGATACTGATGTGGATAAAGACAAATTGAAAGTGCCGGTCGGATTTTTATTCGAAGGACAATTGCAGCATCTACTGCTTTTGGCCTGCTTAGTTCCAGGCGCTATCTATTTAGCACTTCCTGCTCTGGATGGCTCGTCATGGCTTGGAATCCCTGACCAAACATGGTTTTATGTCTCAATCATTCTAGCTATTGTCCATCAAATTGTTGGCTGGTTTGTCTTCAGATTTCAACTCGTTTTTTCTCTATTCTCTCGTCTCTTTGGGAAATACGATATGTTTGCCTGGGGAGTTATCTTTTTCCCATTGATGTTGTTGCGCCCTATTTTAATGTTAGGATTAGGGGTAGCCGATTCAGATTCACTTGAATCCGATAGGGTTATTCAAATTATCG
>JAHEML010000700.1 GCA_024643705.1 Caldilineaceae bacterium
TCGGCTTCCGCACGCCCAACAGAGAAACCTACCCCACCAGGCCCCAAAGGACATGCGATCTTTGGCACCACCCGGGAGTTCCAGAAAGCACCTCTGGCCTATCTGACCAAAATTCACCAGAGGTATGGTGAGAGTTTGCGCTATCGTTTCTTTCTTAATGCCTATGGCTACAGCTTCGTGCATCCAGACGCCAATCAACACATTCTCCAGGAAAACAACGCCAATTACACCAAGCAGCCCCACCCGTCGATGATGATTTTAAAGCCCGTGATCGGAGAAGGCTTGTTGAGCAGCGACGGGGATTTCTGGCGCAGGCAGCGGCGACTGGCCCAACCCGCCTTCCACCGCACACAGATTGCCGGATTTGCCCGCACATTTGTGGAATCCACCCAAAGCCGCTTTGACAAGTGGGCGGGTCTGGCCCGTAGCGGCGAGATGGTGGCGATGGATGAGGAATTGATGTCCGTGACCCTGGAGATTGCAGGCAAAACTCTCTTCAGCGTGGATATTGTGGGACAGGCCGCCAAGGTGGGTAACGCCTTCGATACGGCCAATAGGCTCATTACCAATCTCAGTTCCCGGCCCTTCAGTCTTGTCACTCTGGGCCTTCCTTTTTGGCCCAGTACCCGCACATTAGGCCGCGCCACCCAACTGCTGGACGAAGTGGTCTACACCATCATCAATCAACGGCGTCGCAGCGGCGAGCAGAAAGCTGACCTGCTGGGGATGTTGATGGAGGCCAAAGACGAGGAAACGGGGGAGGGGATGCCAGACCGCCAACTGCGTGACGAAGTGATGACTATTATGTTGGCAGGCCACGAAACCACTTCTGTCCTGCTCACCTGGCTCTTCTATTTTCTGGACCGCCATCCCCAGGTCCGAGAGATGCTGGAAGCAGAGGTGGATCAGGTGTTGGCTGGCCGTGCGCCGGGCTTCGACGACGTGCCCCGACTGACCTACACCCGACAGGTAATCGACGAGACCCTGCGCATTCGTCCGGCAGCATACATCATCACCCGTTGGGCGCAGCAGGCGGACGAAGTGTGCGGCTATCACCTCCCTGCCCGTAGCGCGCTGGTGCTGTGCCCCTACATCACCCATCACTTGCCCGAATTTTGGCCCCAGCCCGAGCGTTTCGACCCGGAACGGTTTGCACCAGGCCAGGATGCGACCAGACCCCGCTACGCCTACCTGCCCTTTGGCGGCGGGCCGCGCCAGTGCATCGGCAACAGCTTCGCGCTGACAGAGGCAACACTTGTGGCCGCGGCCATTGTGCAGCGCTTTCGTGTGCGAGTGGAGCCTACCCACCCAGCCGAGATGGACCCGCAGATCACCTTGCGCATGCAGGATGGGCTACCGGTGCGTCTGGAGGAAAGGAAATAGCTAAACGTGCAAAAAGGGAGAGGATCGAGACATGAGTTTCATTCGGCGAGGTGAAGAATACTTTGATATTTCCGATCGGGCCATCACGCAATGGATGGCCCGATATGGGTTGACAATTCTGCGGGTTGGTCTGGGAATCGTCTTTTTCTGGTTTGGTGTGCTCAAATTCTTCCCTGGCCTTAGCCCAGCGGAAGAACTGGTGCGCCACACCATCTACTTTGTAGACCCAAGCCTCTTTATCCCCGTGCTGGCTACGTGGGAAGCGCTGATCGGTCTTGGGTTGATCTTTGGCAAATATATGCGCTTGACTCTCCTGTTGCTCTTTCTGCAAATGCCCGGCACGGCTCTGCCGCTGTTAATTCTGCCAGACATTGTTTGGAATTACTTCCCCTACGGGCCGACGCTGGAGGGCCAGTACATCATCAAAAACCTGGTGCTCATTGGGGCGGGTATCGTTCTGGGCGGCACTGTGCGCGGCGGCAGGCTTGTAGCAGAGTAGCGCGAATCCGTCCAACACCTAAGCGTCGTTCTGCGCGTCGTTCAACGCATAGGGCAGGCCCTGGGGCCAGACATCTTCCGGCTCGTAGCCGATAACCCGTTTGGCCGGTTCCAAATCCAGCAGCATTTGGTCTGCTGGGCGGCTGGTGGCAAAAAGAATGGCCGATTCCCCCGGCCCCGGTGTGGGTGATTCGACACAAAGCTGGTGGAAGGTGGCCGCGTCGTTGTGGCTGAAGAAGACATTCTTGCCGATCTTGCTGGCAACCAGTCGCTCGGCCTCGCCGGGATTGCGGGGTAGCCAGCCAATGCGCACACTGATCACCGACAGGCCATGCACACGGGCGTACATGTCCCCCGCGATCTCGGCCCAGGCTTTGGTCAACCCATAGTGGTTGACAGGCGCGGGGCCATCCTCTACCTTGACCATCTTGCCCGTGTCCCCGTAGCGGTGGCCTGTCACCACCTGCAAAGTCGTCGCCAGCACCAGCCGCTTGACCTTGAATTCGGCAGCAGCCTCGCAAATGTAGTACAACCCCACCACATTCGGTTGCAACAGCACATCCACAAAATCTGCCGGGTTGGGATACGCGCCCAGATTGATCACCGCGTCCATGCCTTCCATAGCTTCCCGCACTTTGGCCTGGTCGTTCAAATCACCGATGACATAATCTTCCAGGCCAGGGGTGGGGCGCCGGGCAAAACCCCGCACATGATGACCACGTGCCAGTAGACGTTCGCAGACAGGCTGCCCAATCGCGCCGGTAGAACCGGTGACGAGGATTCGTTGGGGGTTGGGAGACTTTTCGATCATGGGTCATTTCGCTTTCGTTGGTATGTGGGTGTGGTATCAAAATTTGGGTGTCGAGGTAACAAGGTATCGGGTGTCAGGTTTCGTGTGTCGGGGCATTCGCAACTCGCTATTCGCAACTCGCAACTCGCCATTCGCAACCCATCACCCCGCTTCTCCGGTCAACTCCTTGATCAACCCGTCCTTCATATCCC
>JAHEML010000055.1:0-10259 GCA_024643705.1 Caldilineaceae bacterium
GGAGTTTAACCACAAATGGCTGGGTGAATTGAGTTTTGGCGATGTGATCGATCTGGCGAGCAACTTCACTGTGCAGCAATTTTTGGTGCGCGACAACTTCAGCAAGCGTCACGCCAGCGGCGACCCCATCTGGCTGCACGAATTTTTCTACGCGCTCATGCAGGGCTACGACGCTGTGGCGTTGAACACGGACGTGCAGATCGGTGGAACGGATCAGCTTTTCAATTTGATGGCTGGCCGCAAGCTCATGGAAGCCAAAGGGGCAAAACCCCAGGTGATCCTGACCTTCCCGATTCTGGTGGGGACCGACGGAACCCTGCGCATGAGTAAATCTACAGGCAATTCCATCGGTATCCACGAGGCACCGGGGGTGATCTTTACCAAGGTGCTCAATCTGCCTGATCACACCTTCCAAAACTTTGCCGAGTTGGTAACCCGCTGGAGCCAAGCGAAAATTGATGGACTGTTGGCCCAGATTGGCTCCGGCCAGCTCAACCCCCAGGATGCCAAGGCCCAGTTGGCCTGGGAGATTGTCAGCATCTTTCATGGGGACGAGGCAGCAGAGCAGGCGGCAGAGGATGCCCGGCGCATGTTCGAGGGCGCTATCCCCAGCGACGCACCAAGTTGCACCATCATGGTCAGAACAGGTCTGCTGGACCTAATGAACGCAGAAGGATTGGCCCGCAGCAACAGCGAAGCCCGGCGACTTGTCTTGCAGGGGGGGGTGCGGCTGAACGGGGAAACAGTTGACAGCGTGGCCGGGGACCGACCAAGTATTGCAGGTGGGCAAGCGCCGCTACTTGCGCATTGTGTCCGAGTAATCGCCTGAGAAAAAAGAGTGGGCGGAGTCGAAACTCCGCCCACTCTTTTTGCAAAAAGAAGAAGAACTGACTTGTCACGCTTCCCCCGATAGTGGCTTCCAACCACAACGTGACAACTCAGTTCTTCTTGGTCAGAGTGTATCACAGTAATTTCGTTTTGTAAAGAACGAAATTGAATGAAATTGATCGGATTTTACGGATTTTTGTTAGGAATTCTAAGCCAATCACCAGTGAAATGCTTAGTTTGCCCGCTAAGGGTGCTTTTCGGCGCTTTACCCCGATCTTCGGTCAACGGCTGTAAGCATCTTTACGGCTCGAAACTTCGCAACTGTTGAGAAATTTCAGTGTTTTATCCCTGTGCATACACACCTGCGAAAACCTGTCTGTCCGATCTGGATCGATATGAATTGCCATTTTTCGAGAGTACGGTACACTGGTAGAAGGATATTCGAGGAACGAATCACCGTTACACTTAACAGTCATACACAAAAATCACAATAGTCATAGCAGTCACACATAGAGGAGAAGGAAGATGGGTCTATTTGAGGGAAAACGTGGAATGATTTTTGGCATTGCCAACAAGAGTTCGATTGCGTGGGGTATTGCTCAGGCGTTGGCTGCCGAAGGTGCTGAATTGGGCTTCAGCTATGCGGGCGAGGTCTTGCAAAAACGGGTAGAACCCCTGGCCGAGAGCTTGGGTGTTCAATTTGTCGAAGAATGCGATGTGACCAACGAAGACGCGATTGATTCGCTCTTTGCCAAAGTCGGCGCACATTTCGGCACACTGGATTTTCTGGTTCATTCGATTGCCTATGCACCTCGCGAAGATTTGGGTGGTCGTTTTGTCAATACCAGCCGGGATGGTTTTCGTGTTGCCCTAGATGTTAGTTGCTATAGCCTGGTTGCCCTGGCAAAGCGAGCTTACCCTCTCATGCCCAATGGGGGTGCAATGTTGGCGATGACCTATTACGGCGCAGAAAAGGTGACGCCCAACTACAATGTGATGGGTGTTGCCAAGGCGGCTCTGGAGGCCACCGTGCGCTATTTGGCCTGGGACCTGGGCCAGAACGAAATTCGGGTGAACGCGATCAGCGCAGGGCCGATCAAGACCCTGGCTTCGTCGGGTGTCAGCGGCTTCCGCAAAAGCCTGAGCTACGTGGGTTCGGTTGCGCCTATGGGCAATGTCGACCAGGAGGACATCGGTGATGCAGCCCGCTATCTGCTCAGTGATTGGTCGCGCAAGGTGACGGGCGAAGTGCTGTACGTGGATGGCGGCTTCAACATCATGGGCGCGCCTGATCCCTCCGGCGAAGAGAAGGAAGCACAATCTGCATAGCTTTCTCTTCCAGATGTCCGATATCTCTGAAAATTGTACATTGATCAAGACAACCCCTTGGCATCGCTAAGGGGTTGTCTTGATCAATGTCGACGTATAGATTTTGGAGATGGTTATGATTCTTGCGATACTCTCTGGAGTGATCCAACTATAGTATCTAACCATAGCGTTCCAAAAAACACCCAAAAAGTGCGATGCGTACTTCTACAGCGAGGAAAGTGGGCCAATGACGGATCAATCGAAGAGTAAAGGAACCCAGACCAGTGCCTTTGGCTCTTCTGGGCGGGAAAATCACGATGCCACGCCATTTTACGCCAGCCGCCTCTACACTGGGCTGCCCCAAGAAGAGAAGGTTGCTCTGGCCGAAACGCCTCTGGCCGCTTCCCTGGGGAATCGCATTTTTCTTGGTTCAGCCGAAACGATGACCAATCTCGTCGATAACAGTGTTCATCTCATGGTCACATCTCCGCCCTATAATGTGGGCAAGGAGTATGACGACGACTTGACACTGGATGAGTATCTAGCCTTTTTGGAGCGTGTCTGGAGAGAAGTGTGGCGGGTACTGGTTCCCGGTGGACGGGCCTGCATCAACATTGCCAATTTGGGCCGCAAGCCCTATTTGCCGCTCAATGCCTTTATTGCCCGCCAAATGTTCGACATCGGCTTTCTTATGCGGGGCGAGATCATCTGGAACAAGGCCGGCCACGCCAGCCCTTCCACCGCATGGGGCAGTTGGATGTCCCCCTCCAACCCCACTCTGCGCGATGTCCACGAATACATCCTGGTTTTTTCCAAGCAGCGTTTTGGTCGCAGCAAAAAACGGCCCCACGGGCTGCCCGATCGAGAGGCCACCATCAGCCGTGATGACTTCCTGGAACATACCAAGAGCGTCTGGACATTTCCGCCCGAGCCGGCGCGGCGGGTGGGCCACCCAGCTCCCTTCCCTGTAGAGCTGCCCCGACGACTCATCGAACTGTATACTTTTGCAGGGGATGTGGTGCTGGACCCATTTATGGGCAGCGGACAGACAGCCATTGCTGCCCAGGCCAGTGGCCGGACGTACGTGGGCTATGAGTTGTCGGAAGAATATCTGGCATTGGCCGAGAAGAGGATCGCCGACGCGCGAGGTGCTTCTGGCTGAAAACGAGTGACGACCCCCGGATCATCCGTTGGCTGCAACGCCATCCCCCACCCGAATCAGCCCGCCCTCGATCACCCGTGCTGTGATCCCGCCGTGGCCGCGCATGGCATTGTAGCCGCCGGGGCCAAGGGCCTTCTCCATCTTCGAGCAGGGATGGCAACTGCCCGTATACTCCAACGTCGCGTCGCCAATACGGAAACGTTTATCCTTCAAGGCCAGCAGATTCAAGCCACTGACGACGATGTTGCGTCGTAGCAGGGCTGGGTCGATGGGCTGTCCGCCCAAAAAGGAGCCGATTGCCGCCAGATGCTCGGCCTGGATCAGGGTCACCTGGCGCTGGCTCTCATCACCCCGCCCCCGAAAGCGATCGCCAACCAGCCCGTCTCCGGGTACAGCTTCGGCCCCATCCACCACCTCCACAGGCAAGCGCCGACCAGGTCGCAGCCCGATCCAAAGCACCTCGCCGGTTTGGGGCAGGGTATTTAACAGGGTTTGCATTGGACTGTCTTCGGTCATTTTCTCCACCTGGAATGAATTGATAGTGTCAAAAGAGTTACGCAGTTGGGCGATCGGGTTTCCGAGAAATTTGCCCAGTAGTGAGGTTGTTCACCGAACGCTCAATTGCGTAACTCTCTATGCGGCCTAATGAATCCTGGCCTATGCTATATGGGTTAATGGAACTGGGTTTACGGAGCAGTCGCGTCGCGGCCCACGAAGGGTAGATAGAGAGACAGACTCTCCTGGGCCGGTCCAGTAGCTGTTCCGTTGCTACAACTTACCCCATTCAACGAGAATGTCGAGGGTCTGGGCCGACTTCGACCACTACTCACAAAACCGAACGAGGTACTCCCGCCATTGGGCGAGATGTTCGTATTCCAGCTCGCATTGACCACATTCATCCGATTGCCGGTTTTGGTGTATGTGGCATTCCACAACGAAGTGATAGTTTGTTTTACCGGAAACTCCCAATTCACTGTCCAGCCGGAAATGGTCTGTTGAGACTGATTCACAAGCGTTACCTGCACCTGGAACCCGCTACCCCAGTCGCTGGTTACATCATATTTCACTTGGCAGGCAGCGCCGTCGGGTGGCGCTGGCGTGGGTGTATGTGTCGGTGTCAGAGTTGGTGCCGACGCTGTAGCAGAAGGCGTAGCCGTGACCGTGACTGATGGTAATGCAGATGGGGTGGCCGTAGGTGTCGTGGACGGTGTGGCAGTGGGCACGACAGTAGTGGTGGCCGACGGTGTAGCAGTAGCCGTGCCACCAGAACCGCCCGAGAACTGTACATCCATACACGAGTAAAAGGCTTCTGCGCTGTCGCTGCGTTGCCAAATGCTATAGATCACATGTTTGCCACTTCTCGTGGGCAACGGACACGTCATACGGTAGCGGCCATCCGTTAGGGTCACGCTAGTGATGTGACAAAAGGGTGTGTCGCCCAAATCCGACCAATTGAGAGGCTGGGATGGATCGTATCCATCGTTGGTCACATACAGATCAAAGTACTGGGTGGCGTGGGGAGCTGTTGCGACAAAGACGAATTCAAAGTTGCCATTGGCATCCGGGCTGATCGACTGGGCCACCCAATCTCCCCGGGCCAAGTCCAAACCCCGATGGCTATCTTTGCCCGCGCTACACAATTTGCCATCTGGGATGATGGCCCGATGCTGTCCATTCGCATCGCCCCTGTTTACACCGTTCCAATCGTAGAACTGCTGGGTGCCCGCTTCTGCTACGGCTGCCTTACAGGCTGCGGATTTCGGATTCTCAGGGTTTTCCAGGTAACAGCGATAGACCCGACTCAGTGGGTTTTCCATTGACCCATGGGCGAAGATTGGAAGCGCCAGGTAGAGGATCACCCCAATACAGGAGATCACAACCAGGCCAATTCCATACATCGAAAAGTGACCGCGTATTTTTTCTGTTTCCATTTTTTAGCCTCCATGATTGATTTTAGAAGATCTGGGAGCCTTCTCGGAATTCAGCACGGAGAACCCAAAGGTTCGCGCCCAATGCTAACGGCAAACCCACGCGTAGGGGTTCCCCACACCCGCCACCCTTGACCAATTGTATGGAGTACGCATTACGAACGAAGCCCAATCGCATACCGACTGGTGAATCTGACCGTGCCCACTTTGCAACTCATGCAACAATTCTCAACCCTTCTCAGCCCTTCACCACTACCCCCGTGCTCCCGTCTACTGTGATTGTCTCCCCATCGTTAATATAGCGGGTTGCACCCACCACATTGACCACCGCAGGCAGGCCATATTCCCGCGCTACAATTGCCCCGTGGGAGAGCTGGCCGCCTATTTCCAGCACCACCCCACTCACAAGAGCGAAGGCAGGTGTCCAGCCAGGGTCGGTGGCCCGGGTAACCAGAATGTCGCCTGGTTCCAGACTGGCGGTCTCCTGTGGCGAAAGGATGACCCGCGCCCTGCCTGTCACCCGCCCACCGCTGGCTGCGATTCCGGTCAGCATGTTTTCATCTTCGATGGCGGCCATCACTGGCCTCCCCGCAGCGTCTAACGCTTCTGGAAAAGCGGGTTGGGCCATCCAGTGTTCCCAGGCGGCGCGCCGGGCCTGGGCCGTGGCGGACAGACCACCAGGCAGATCGATAGAGCCACCTCCGGCGACGACGGCGGCGATCTCCTCCTTTACCAGAAAGAAGAAATCGTCGGCGTTATCCAGCCAGCCACGCTCGGCCCAACGCGCTGCCAGCAGCCCATAGCAGTGGCGCACAGGCAACATCAACTTGACCAGATAGTGCTGGCCGTTGTCCCGCATGCGCACCAGATGGTGCAACCGTTTCAGGCTGGAACGGAAAAAGGGCTTCTGCCAAAAGTTCAACTGACTTTCCACCTCGGCCACCGCCGCAGCGTGCTGCACTCGTTGGCGCTCCTCCGCGCCGCTGGGGTCAAAATCGCCGCCCACCCGCAAATATCCCGTAATCTGCTCGACAACCAGCGACGGCTGCTCAATCCAGCGGGCGTGCAGATATTCGGCCTCGCTGGCGCAGCGGTGCCCGTGGCGTTGCAGAAAGCGCTGGATCAACGCCAACGCTGGGGTCGCGGCGGGCGTGATCTGTAACTGCTCCCAGGCCGTCTGCGGGTCGTTCTCCAACAACAAATTCTCCAGCCCCGCGGCTCGAAGGCTCTGGGCAATCCCCCACAAAGCTGGGACCAATTCGGACTGCATTATCCCGTCGATACCAGTCACCAACCGCTGAGAAGCCGAACTGTCACCCAGAAAGCGCTTGAGCGTGCCACCCAACTGGGAAAAGGCGTTGGATGACTGGGACGTGCTGGCCGAGTGGGAATCGATTGTTCTGATGACTCTTGTCAGCCAGACGGTTTGGGCCTCGTGCCAAAGCTGTTGGTCGCTCAGATCACTCCGGTCGCGGGCCATCCACGCGTCCACATCTCGGTCGATCTGGGGGAATTCCTTCTCGTAGCTGGCGATCAACTGTGCCCAGCGCCGGTTCATCCCCACAAAGAGGGGTAGGCGGCGTAGCACTGTACCAAATTTCCAACCGGCGTAGCGTTCGATCAACTCTGCACCCATCCCCATCTCTTCCACAAATGAACTGGCGGGCATCCCAAAAGCCCGGTGCATGGCATAGGCAAGCCCCCCCTCGTTCATGTAGGCGTGGCCCTGTTCTCGGCGCATCCACTCGATCTCGTCCAGCCACGGCTCGTTGATGGCAGAAAAGATATCGCCCATATTCTTCTCCGTAATCGGCTTCCACTCGCTCCAGGTGAGAGGCGTAACCGGATCGGGCCAGCGCTCGCCCAAATCCGACGACCCCCATTGGTCATACGCCCGGGATGGTTTGGATAAAAGGGGCGGCCACGCGTCGTCGCCAGGAACTTGGCTGGGCCGGGCTGTTGTCGTCACCGGGCGGGACTGAAGAACGTATACCCTGTTGTCGGCAATGGCCCACTCCACATCTTGCGGGGCGTTGAAATGTTGCTCGATACGCCGTCCCAGCCCGGCCAATGTGCCTACTTGTGCATCGGTCAAAGCGCGCTGCTGCTGGCGGGCAGAGTCCACGGTCACTTCTACCGTGCCCCCAGCCCCTGGGCCATTCTGGGTCGCGGTCATCACCGCTTTGTCGCCGATACTCACTTCCAGCAGACCACCACTCTCCTTCGCCGCCACATACGTGTCCGGGTTCACTTGACCGGAAACTAGCGCCTCGCCCAGCCCCCAGGTGGCGTTGATGATCACCTGATCGTCGTCGCCCGTCACCGGGTTGACGGTAAAGAACACCCCAGCCACCTCCGCGGCAACCATCTCCTGCACAACAACCGCCAGGCTCACCTCATCCGGCGCGATCGACTGGCGCTGACGATAAGCGATGGCCCTTCCTGTCCACAGGCTAGACCAACACCGCACCACTGCGTCCAGGAGAGCGTCTGGGCCAACGACATGCAAGAAGGTATCTTGCTGGCCTGCGAAGGAAGCGTCGGGCAAGTCTTCGGCAGTGGCCGACGAGCGCACGGCCACAGGCGTGCCATCAGGGAAGGCGTGGGCGTAGGCGGCCAGAATATCCGCGGCCAGGTCGTCGGGAAGGCTGGCCTGGGCAAAGAGGCCGCGTATCTTCTCGGACGCCTGGTCGAAGGAGCGGGGATCGGATGGGCTGATTGCGTCCACCGCGGCGATTATGGCTGGGGCAAGTTCGTTGGCTGCCACAAATTGATCATACCCGTCCGTAGTAATCACAAAACCACCGGGCACTTGAAAGCCTCCCCGGATCAACTCGGAGAGATTGGCCCCCTTGCCACCGGCGTTGGCAAGAGCTAAGTCCGGGCTAGAGAGTGGGAAAATATAGTTCATTGGGTCTCCTCTCGTAAAATTTCTTCAGTTTCATCAGCGTCGGTCTGCTCACACGCCTGTTGGAATGTACCCGTCATAACACCGCAAACTCTTGCGCCTCGACCTCAATTGTACGAAACTACCAACCCTTTGCCACGAATCGCACAAATTTCACGAATAATTGAGCCAAATTCGTGGGCATTCGTGCAATTCGTGGCGAAAATCCGGTCAGCGGCTTGGTAGTTACAATTGTACAATGTGTCCGACAATGGCAGGGCACGTTGCCAAGTAGGGATGCATCATCTATACTACTTTAGCCCAAAGGGCACAAGCCAGCAAACCCCCCAGTGTAGCGGCAGACAAGGCATCAACCAAATTGCGTTTGCACAATCGGAATGCCCATCTATCTCTCCTCTTGCGTTGAAAGGAAAAAAATGCCAAAAAAGATCAGCGGAAATCAACCCTTTGCATTCTCTCTTAGCAATGACCTCTATACCCTGCCAGAGACTGTGGTGCCGTCCGAAGTCCGGTTGCACGGCGGCTTTGCCGTTGACAAGCGACCTGGATACGGCCATATCTATTATGGGATGCCAGGCTGTGGCATT
Source organism: Caldilineaceae bacterium (assembly GCA_024643705.1). Taxonomy (GTDB): domain Bacteria; phylum Chloroflexota; class Anaerolineae; order Caldilineales; family Caldilineaceae; genus JACQGT01. The sequence goes on from JAHEML010000055.1 coordinate 8,722, forward strand.
CTGCGCATTAGTGCTGACCTGACCAGCCAGGAATTGATAGAATTGCCGCCGAATTTGCAGGAAATCAACTTTCACAGCACCAAGATCGGCGGTACTGATGCCGAACCCCGGCTCTTTCTGCCTGCCAACAACGATGGCTTTGTGGCGGTGATGACCCTGGACGGAGATGTGGAATACACCTTGTCCCGGCCCGAATTCGCCGAATATGCAGACGCCGCAGCCCCCTACAAACCCACCGACACCGTGCCTCTGGGCGATCAGCTACTGGTGGCAGACGGTTACGGCTCCAACTACATTTCCACGGCAGACCTGCCCAGCCGCAGTTGGCGCAGCACTTTTGGGGGTAAGACGATCGATCCCACCGAAGACGGCAAGTTTGGCACAGCTCACGGCTTCAATCGCACACCCAGCGGCTTTCTGGCAGTTGCAGATCGGCTCAACTCCCGCATTCAGGTACACAGCCACGACGGCCACTTCCACGCCAGCCACCCCATGCCCGCCGACTCCCGGCCCTGTGGCATCGACTTTGTGGAGTGGCTAGGGCACACCTACGCTGTCATCGGCAGCCTGGACGACCCGGACAAAGCCAACCGGCCCGCACCCATTTATGTGGTAGATTGGGCGACCTACCAGGTGATCTCCACCATCCGTCCCAAAGAAGAACTGGGGGTCGAACTGGCAGATCACATCCACAACGTGATCTGGCACGTCCACAACGGGCGGCTCTTCCTCGTCTGCCAAGCATGGAACCCTGGACACTATTTTGTGCTGGAAATGGCAGGATAGGAAGGCGAAAGGCAAAAGGTCAAGGCAAAAGTCGTTGATGCCTGCCCTCTCGGCCCTGTGGTATCAGCGACTTTTGCAAGGGAAACTAAACCCGAATGCGTATCACCCCCATTCCTCAAACCGATCTTTTGCCGACGGCCATTTCTCTGGGCACGGCAACCTTTGGTAACGGGATTCCGCCAGCGGACGCTTTTTCGCTGATGGACACCTACGTAGCTTGCGGCGGTAATTTCATCGACACCGCTGCTGTCTACGCCAACTGGCTGCCCGGCGAGAAAAACAGCAGCGAAAAGACAATTGGCCGTTGGCTGGCACGAACGGGCCAGCGGCCCAACATTGTGCTGGCAACCAAAGGCGGCCATCCCAATCTGGCAACCATGCACGTTTCCCGCATGTCTCCCGCCGAGATTGTGACCGATGTGGAGACAAGCCTGCGCAATCTGCAAACCGACTGGATCGACCTCTACTGGCTCCACCGGGATGACCCGGCACGACCTGTTTCTGAAATTATCGACACGCTGCACGGGCAGGTGTTGGCGGGGACTATCCGCTACTTTGGTTGCTCCAACTGGCCGGTGGAGCGGATTGCCGCCGCCCAAACCTACGCAGCACAGCAGGGCATTACAGGCTTTGTCGCCAACCAGATGCGCTGGAGCTTGGCAAAGACCGATCACAATGCCATCGGCGACCCAACAACGGTGACCATGGACGCAGCCACCCTGGCTTTTCACAAAGAGACGGGGCTGGCTGCC
>JAHEML010000055.1:10269-10707 GCA_024643705.1 Caldilineaceae bacterium
CCCAGGCAGGGGGCTACTTTCAGAAGCTGGTCGCTGGGCAAAGTGTGAGTCCCAGCAACCAGAAAGTATACGGGGGCAAGGAGAATCAGGCGCGATTGGCGCGGGTATTGCAATTGGCCCAGGAAACGGGCCATTCGTTAAGCCAGATTGTGCTGGCCTATCTCACCAGCCAGCCCTTTGCCACAATCCCGATTGTGGGTTGCCGGACGAGCGCACAGGTGGAAGACAGTCTGCGCGCCGGAGAGGTACGATTGACCAATGACCAAGTAGAATGGCTAACGGAGGAGCCAAATATCAGTGAGTAATCAACCCGAAACCCTGCGCGTCGAGATACAAGCAGAGCTGCGCCTGCTGGTCGATCCTGCTTATCTCGCCAATATCGAGCAATTGGTCTCCAGCCAGTGGACGTTTCTGGGCGTGCGTGTGCCAAAGCTGCGT
>JAHEML010000701.1 GCA_024643705.1 Caldilineaceae bacterium
GTGGGTCTCTACCGCGCTGAACAGGCCGGTTTTGATGTAACGCATGAGCATGTTGATCGGCCCGCCGGACATACCAATATGACCGATGACCCCCTGCTCTTTGTAGCCTTGCAGCACTTCCAGCGGACCACCCGGCCCCATCACGTTTTCGTAGGTCGAGTGTTCTGGATCGTGGATGTAGACATATTGAAGATGGTCCAGACCCAGCCGCGTCAGGCTGCCTTCGATGGAGCGTTTGAACTGGTCGCCGCTAAAGTCGCCGGTGTGCAAGTCCCGATCGCCTTTGGTTGCCAGCACAAAACTGTCGGGCAGGCCGCCCATTTCTCGAATGACAATGCCGATGCGCCGCTCGCTTTCGCCGTCACCGTAGGCTGCCGCTGTGTCGAGAAAGTTGATGGGGCTGGCAAACGCGGCGCGGATGGTCGCCAAAGCCTGATCTTCGGGGGCGCTGTAGGCGAAGGTTTCGGGCATGTCGCCCAAGGGGGCACCGCCGATGCAAATGGGGGTGACCCGCAGACCAGTATCGGCCAGGGGGCGAAGGGACAGGGAATCGGATTGGGTATTCATTGGTGTCTCACCTTCCGTGGGAGTTGGGTTGGTCGGAGAATGTGGAGTGGGTTGTGCACAACCAGCAGCCGCATTTTGTGGAGTCCTGGCCCGGTGGTTTTGGTGTGAAGCAGGGCCATCCGGCTGCTTGACGTATGATAGCGCAACACGCAAGAGACCACAACAGCACAAAAAGTTTCGTGCCCCAATCAATCATACTCTGTGGTAACCCTTCATTGCTTGTCAGGCCATCTGTCGCTTTGGCCCCCAGGCATGGCGGAAGACCCGCATCATGAATCTCGGCGCAAAGAGATGGGTGACGGGCTTGATCAGTTGGGTCACGTCGAGAAAGGCGAGCCGCAGAACTTGATCCCGTGCGAGCGAATCGACAAGTTGGCTGATATACCAACTGCCGAAGCGGTTAGCCAGAGTCTGCCCTGTCGTGCCGCCCACGGTGAGCGGCCATTCCAGGTCGGCGCTGGTTGCCAGGAGCCACGCCCCATCGGTGATCGCGCCGATTTTGGACAAAGTACGTTGGGCTACCCCATTCAAGTTGCCGCCTGCCTGCTCGATTTCGCCCCCCAACGCCTGGGCAGACAGGCCAGAAACGGTCATGCCCTGGCCGTAGATTGGGTTGAAGCCGCAGAAAGAATCCCCCAAAACCACGTAGCGATCCGGCCAGCGGGTCAGCTTTTCATAATGGCGGCGGGTGCTGTCGGTTCCCCGGTAGCCGTAGGCTTTGCTGATGGGTTCGGCAGCTTGTACCGCGTTGTAGAATTTGGGTCCAAGTGAACGGGCGAACTCGTCGAAACCTGCCTCGTCGGTGGGCGGGTACTCTTTGTTGACCCCAGCCAGCATGACTGTCCACACGCCGTTTTCTTCGGGGAAGATCAGCCCTCCCCGGGGCTGATCCGGCGGTGTGGCCCCCAGCAGGAGCATTCGCCAATCCGCCTGGAAATTGTCGGGCTGACGGTAGCGGCGGGTGACATAGCCCAGAAACGAATCGACCACGCTCTCGGTCGGCGCAGCGTAGCCCAGTTCAGTCAACCATCTGGGGGTGGGCGACCGACGACCCAACGCATCCACCACCAGGTCGGCGTACAGTATATCCGTGCTGCCCGCGGGCCGATCCCCATCCCGTAGCTGTTTGATGTGAACGCCGGTCATTCGCTGGTTCTGCGCATCTGTCTCCAGGCCGGTCACCTCCACATTTTCCACAAAGCGCACCTGGGCGAAGCCGCGCAAACGCCGCCGCAGGCCTGCTTCTATGAGCAGTCGGCTGCAACTGAGCATGATTTGGCCTGAAGGAAACTGGGGCAACCAAATGTTGCGGGAGCGCATGGAAACGTCGTTGATGGTGTCGAAGGGGACGGCTCCATCCCGGATCAGCTCGTCCCGCAGGCCGGGGAAGAGTTCGTCCATGATCTGCAAACCGCGCAGGAGCATGATGTGATATTGACGAGACTGGGGCACACCGGCGCGTGCTTCGGGGCCATCGGGCAGGCTGTCCCGTTCCAAAAGGAACACTTGGTCAAAATGGTCGGCCAGGACACGGGCCGTCCACATCCCGGCCACGCTGCCACCCATGACGATTGCAGTCTGATTTTTCTGGCTCATTGGTGCTCTTCCTTTCTGTCAATCGAGGCGAAGCAGAAGTTGCCCTGCCAGTGTGCAACTACTGGCTGTCCAGATTCTATTTTATCATTGCTGGCCTATTCCCAGAATGTGTACCACCAAACCTGCCGGGTTTTGCAAAACCCGGTAGGTCTGGTGGCTCGCTTGTCCGTCTTCGTTCGTGCTGATGGCACAAGCATAGCGGGCGGTTGTGGTCACTTTGTGACCAGTTGTGATCAGCCATGCCCTATGCTCTGGTGCGGCCAATGGCTGCGACTACGTTGCACCACAGCTCAGTTGATGGGGCCAGCCAGCCATTTTGTATCGCAATTTGTACGATGCCAGATAAACATTGTTGTGCACTTCGTACATAGACGGAGCTGAAATACGCGGCTATCATTCTTTCTGTACGACCTGGCGCTGCCAGGCCCCGCCTCACTTGGACAATTTGAACGAGCGCGTAGCCCCAATCTTGCCCAAAACCAATACAACCGAATACTTTTTAGGTGTTACGCAGTTGGCCGGTTGAGTAGCCGAGTCTGCGAAATGTATCGAGCCTCAACCGCGTAAACTGCTATTTCTATTTCATTCGCAATTTTGTCAGAAAGGCAGAATCTCTATGCTTCGTCGCGCGCGTTTCGCCATTGGATTGGTGGTGCTCGCCTGTGCTTTACCTGTGGTGGCCTACGCCCAGGAAAGCACACCAACCGTTGCCGAGTT
>JAHEML010000702.1 GCA_024643705.1 Caldilineaceae bacterium
CCAAGGAGGGAACTAGCCTCTTGCTTGACAACCTCTGGCAACAGGGTACAACCACCCCATTACTATGCACATTGCGGTCTTGCTATGCACATTGCGGTCTTGCTATGCACATTGCGGTCTGTGGGCTGTGGGCGATCGCGCCAATCGAAATTAGCCTGTGGCACCGCTACCGAGGCCAGCAGAGCTTAAGCGAAGACGAGCCAGGAGGGCTAGATCGTAATCGGCGCTCAGCCTGCGAAGAATCGACTCTGCTTCGTCGAACTTGATTGTGGCCTCTTCTGTTCGGCCAGCACTGTGGAGCACTCGACCTGCTTGCGAGGCAACACGGCCATGCTCGATCGAATCGTTGGCGCTGGGTAGGGTCTGGCTGGCGCGGTTGATGGATTCCAATGCCTTGTGCAGTTCACCCTGCCGAATCTGACACTCAGAAATGACACGCCATGCTTCGGCTTCCAGGCTATGGCTGTTGGTTTCGGCTGCCAAAACGGCTGCCCTGTATGCGCTTTCTTCTGCTTTTTCCGGCGCATCTTTGCTAAGCAGAATGTCTGCCTTCACCCGGTAAATCTCCGATAATAGCCCCTGGGCACCTATCTGTTCGGCGCACTCCATGCTGGTGTCAATCATCTGTTGGGCTTCGTCAATTTGATCCATCAATTGTAGAATATGCCCGATCCCCAGCATCGCGTTGGCCGCGTGGTAGACCATTTTGAACATTTCGGCCACGCGCAGGCTCTCGTGAAAGTATGCCTGGGCCTCACCCAGGAAGCCTTTGATTCGGCTGAGCCACCCCAAATTGTTGTTGACAATGGCCACGCCTTCCGTATCACCTAACTCCTGGCGCAACCGCAAGCTGCGCAGAAAGTGGCGTCTGGCATGAACCCAATCGCCATTTTCGCTGGCCAAAATTGCCAGATTCGCCATCGTAGATGCAACGCCCCAGGTATAACCGGCCTGTTCTCGCAGGCGCAGAGCGTTTTCGGTGTGGTACATCGCTTGGCCGCGCTGGCCTTGTTGATAGGCAATGCCACCCCGCAGATTTTCGGCCGCGGCCAGCTCGCTCAAATCTCTGCTCCTTTCGGCATAGGTATAACCCAATTCGCACGACTCTTTGGCTTTTTCCCATTGACCACGTCGGAAATGGGTATAGGCCAGATAGTAGAGGGTCCGCGATGTCTCAACTTGCCCCGCGCGATCGGTCGGGTCGGCCAACATCGCCAACGCTTGGTGGAAGTGCTGATAGGCAACATCTGGATTTCCCCGCAGGGCGTAGCTTTGGCCCAGGCGTCGTAGAATGCCCGCCTTGCGCCAAGTCACCAGGCGGTGGCTCTGTAGCAAAGCCATCCCTTCCTCCAGGGCCTCGATAGACAAATCATAGTTTCCTGCAAATCGGTAGGCATCACCCAGACCAACAGCCACTTGCCACTGGATGTCGTCGGCCACGACGCCCAGCATGGCCCGCAGAAGAGCTTTAGCTTGTTCGTAATAGGTAAGGGCTTCCTCGTTTGCATAGCGGGCCTCGGCCCGTCTTCCGGCGAGCAACAAATAATGCAATGCCCCTTCGTTCTTCTCGGCCAGCAAAAGATGATGGGCCAATTCTTCGGCGTGCTCGTCGGCTTTGTCGCCCCACTCTTCCAGCAGCGCCGCGGCCACTTGCCCGTGCAGCGCCTTCAAGCGAACGCGCAGCATACCGTTATAGACGACGATTTGGGCGATAGGGTGGTGGAAATGCCATACCTTGCTGTCTGTGCGAAAGGCCAATAAATTGCGTCGGGCTAACTCCTGAACCGCCGCGTCCAGGGGGGTGGACATCATGTTGGAGAGGAATGGGAGGGCAAAGGGGCGCCCAATGACGGCTGCCATTTGGAGTATTTGGCGTTGAAGGGTGGGCAGGCCATCCACCCGGGAGCGAATCAGGGCCTCTAACGTGACTGGCAGTGGTAAATCATTCAGCGCTGTCTCTGATCGTGATATCCAGACATTGCTTTCGCGTTGCAAATGTCCTTGCTCGATCAGCAATTGCAGAAATTCTCCCAAATAATAGGGGTTGCCGTCACCACGCTTGAGTATGAAGTGATAGGCTTCTGGCGATAGATTGCCCGATGGCAGGAGATCATTCAGTAGAAGGCGGCTCTCTTGGTCGGAAAGCCGTTTCAATCCAATGCGGCGGCTTTTGCCTTCGAACAGAACATGGATGGCGTTCAACCGCTTCTGAATGGTTTCGTTGTCGATTGGCCGTTGGGCGAGCACAAAGAGTACGGGCAACGAAGCGGTCATTTGAGAAAGAAAGGTGAGGAGATCGGCTGACATTGGATCGATCAAGTGGAGATCATCCAGCACCAGAATTAGGGGACGTTTTTGAGCGATCCCCACGAGCAGGCTGCGTACGGCGACAAATATCTGCCTGTGTAGAGCTTCTGGTTCCAGGTTGACCAGCCGTTGAGAGTCGTGGGGAGCTGGTGCGATGCCGCACAGCAGTTCCAGATAAGGTTGCAACTCGCTGCTGTTGGCTACCCATTTGCTCAAGCACTTTTGTACCCTCTCCCGTTGCTCTTGGCCACGACCAATCCCGGCGAGACCGAATATTTCGTTCAGCAATGTAGAAAAGAGCAAGAAGGGCTGCTGTCTGTTTTGAGACGAGCAGTTTCCGCGCCAGATTGCATGGCTGGCGTCGCGCAGACGATCACAAAATTCGGCTAGCAGGCGGCTCTTGCCAATGCCCGCTTCGCCCTCTACCCAGACAAAGCCCCCTTCTTTGTGTTGATTCAACAATTCTGCCTGCTCGATGAGGAGTGCCAGGTCTGGCTGTCGGCCAATCAGCCGTACTCGCTCCTGGTTATCCGCCTGGTTTTCGGTGGCTGTCAAGGTGGAGATCAACTCGG
>JAHEML010000703.1 GCA_024643705.1 Caldilineaceae bacterium
CGATTTTACCGCGGTGGCGCGTAAGCTGCGCAGTCATGGACGCCGGGTGGTGGGCATTGGGTTGCGGGATGCCGCTAGCGATCTCCTTGTGCGCTCGTGCGACGAATTTATCATCTACGACACACTGGTGGAGAAAGATGAAAGCACCACAGGCTATCACTTGAATAGCATCCGCCAGATGGTGCTCACGCTTCTTCAACAGATGATGGCCCAGTTTGAAGGGGGCGCCATACCGCTGGCTGCTCTGGATCAGGAGTTTGAGAAGCGCCAACCCGAGTTGAAATGGGCCAGTTTGGGCTTCAGTGGTTTGCAAGATTTTTTGGAATCGCAGAAAGAGTTGACTGTTCTTAGCCCAGCCGACGGAGAAACGTCTGTGATCGTGCGTTCCAGCATCACAGCCAGAGCCGAGGTTGACCAAATTCTCCAATACCGCACGGCACTCAGCACTGCCGGTTTCCGGCTGGTTGATCATGAAATTCGCCAGGATGTACTCCAGGCTTTGCACACACTCCTCACCAACGAACCCGGTGTTCACACTCTGGAGAAATCGATATTACGATTGAAAGAGCAATACGACGATGATAACTTGCTGCGCAGTCGGGACGACATTCACGAAGTTGCACGGTTGGTCAAGCAGGCGACTGTGCTGGAAAGCCAGCCAGAGTCGTGGGAGTTGGACGCGCTAACCCTCTCGCCCGATCTTTCCCTTGTGGACTTTGTGCGCAGGTGCGAAAGTGTCTACATGACTTCGCTGGTGCAGCGCAATCTGAGCATCGACGACGAAGCCTTGGCACGTCTGCTCTATGGTCGTACCGATGCCTGGAACGAAGTGCAGGCTCTACAAGCCCTGGCAGCAGATACCCTTCACGACACAGGCACACAGGTGAGTGCGGAGAGCCGCCATCGTTTGCCCCGACACCTGGCACAAAACACCGATGTGCGCAACGCTCTGCAGGATATGGTCAACTGGCCGCTGGATGAGGAAGCTTCTCTGGAGAAGGCGGTTCAATACAATCAGATGGGCATGGAGCTGCGCACGGCAGACTTCGAGCGATCGCGGGTCTATTTTCTAAAGGCAGCCAAGATGATGTACCTACTGCTCTTGGACAAGCAACCAGGGGCCAGCCTGATGGATATGGAGTGGTATCTGGCGAGCTATTGCGCAGCCACAGCCGGCGCCCACTTTTCCCAACACAACTACCCCCAGGCTATTCTCTACTACCAGGCATTCTTTGCCATTGTCAAAGAGACCGAGCCAGTCTGGGATCGGGTGCGTAAGCTGGTTCCGCCCATGCTCTCATTCTATTTCACCATTGCCCCCAATGAATACAGTGATCTGTTGAAGGTGGCCCCAGGCCGCACCCACCCCGCCCGGCTCTGTGTCTTGCTCCACAATCACCGCAATGTTGGGGTGCGCCGCCGCTGGCTTGAATTGGCCCGATCCCTTGTGCTCATCAACCCGGCCCTGCTACGGGGCATTATCCAACGCCTGGCCTTTCTGGAAGACGACGACCAGCTCTCCGGCAGCCACGAAACACGGGTTACCCTCACACGGCTGCTCAGCGGCGAAGCGGTCAACGATGATCCCTTGTTGACAGAGCAGAAATCGACCTACGAAAATGGAGTCTATGCCCTCAACGGATCACACTCGACGAATGGAACCGATAGGGCAAAAAACGGGGTCACCGAGTACCCATAATCGAGTCGCCACTAAATAACCGGCAAGAAACAACCATAGCGAAGACCAAAACAAAACGTGGGCAACAATTGTTGAAATTGTTGCCCACGTTTTGTTTTGGCACGAAGAATCCGCCCTAATTATTCAGGGCCAACACCGGCAAGTACCTGCCCGCTCTGTTCCAAATGGGCAATATCGTTCATGCCCGACACAACCCCGTGCAATTCACCGTCAATGGCGACGAGACGCAGGCGGGAAATCGACGTGTTGGTCGTCCGCAGAAAACGCTTATTGGGCAGAGGCATCTTCATCACATGGGCTATGGCTGCCTGCAGGACGCCCCCATGAAAAAAGACCAAAACCCGTTCGCCTGGATGGTTTGCCACAATTCTGCCCAGCGCAGCGACGATGCGGTCTTGGGCGTGCCGATAACTTTCGCCCCCGCCCCGCACCTGTTCCGGGTCCATCACCGGGTACGAAGCCGCCCATTCCGCTGGGAAGCGGCGCTGAATCTCGGCAAAGGTGCGGCCCGACCAGCCACCGACATCAATTTCCCGCAGACCCTTGTCCTCCAGCACCGGCAGGCCGATGAGCCGGGCGCAAGGAAGCGCGGTCTGCATGGCCCGTTGCAGATCGCTGGAATAGATCACGGAAAAGGGCTGAACAGGGTGCAGAGCAGCCAACCGCGCGGCCAGACGTTCCACCTGGTGATGACCGTTGGGCGAGAGGGGCAAATCGTTCTGCCCCTGATAGATGTTGTCCCGGTTGCCGACACTTTCGCCGTGGCGAATGAGCCATAGCTCGGTCTCAGTAGTGGCCTGGGAAGATGTCGACATTTTTGTACCCATTTGGCTGCATCGAGTTCAACTTTGGTCCGTTAGGGTTGGCAAATATCGAGCACATCGCCGTTGGCCGTGTAGGCCACAATCGATACTTCGTCAACGCAGTGCTCGGTGATCAGCGCTTCGATGGCACTCAACTGACCGCTGTAGGAAAAGTAGCGAATGTCCGGCCATTGGAAGAGATAAGATTGGCTGTCGCTCACAGGAATCTGCACCATATCGCCGTCGGGAATTTGCCAGGTTTCCCAAGGGGGCACAAAGAGATCGTTGGTGTAGATCGCTTCGGATAGGCGCAACTCTCGCGCACGCAGGTCAACCACATCCGCATAGAAAGCATCCGCCTTTTCTGCGAAATCATC
>JAHEML010000056.1 GCA_024643705.1 Caldilineaceae bacterium
ACGTAAAGCATTGCTTGCCTTTTTGCTCGGCCCTGGCGCTGCCTGGCTGCTGCTCTTCTTCCTGCTGCCTGGGCTGCTGGTCATCATCTACAGCATTCTCACCCGCAAAGATGGGGGTGGTGTTCTGTGGATCGTGGACTTCTCCTCCTACATCAAATTGTTCAGCCCCACCGACGGCGCAGTGATCAACGATTTTATGATCATCTTCGTGCGTTCTATCTGGTGGGCGGCGCTCACATCCTTTGTCTGCCTGCTTATCGGCTACCCCCTGGCCTACTTCATTGCGCTGCAACCGGCCCATCTGCGCAGCACCTACCTTTTTCTGGTTCTCATCCCCTTTTGGACCAACTTTCTCGTGCGCACCTATGCCTGGAAGTTTATCCTCAACAACAACGGCCTGCTCAATACCCTCTTGCAGGATTGGGGCTTCGAGCGGGTGGCCATCATCAACACACCCACCGCCGTGCTGATTGGGTTGGTCTATGGCTCACTGCCCTTTATGGTGCTGCCCCTCTACGCCTCCATCGAAAAGCTGGACTTCGATCTGGTGGAAGCGGCCCAAGATTTGGGCGCAAACTATCTCAGCGTCTTCCGCCGGGTGATCCTGCCCCTGACAGCACCGGGGATTGGCGCGGGCATTGTCCTCGTCTTTATTCCGGTATCCGGCCAATACATTGTGCCCACCATCTTGGGTGGCGGCAAAGTGGCAATGCTGGGCAATCTGCTGGCCCAACAGTTCGGCCCCGCGCTCAACTGGCCCTTTGGCTCGGCCATTTCGGTCATCTTTATGCTGTTGCTCATGCTGGGTGTTCTCTTCTATTTGCGTAGCGACAGCCGGGAAGAAGGAGCCGGATTATGAGCGAAAAACAAGCGCCAGGAACCCGCTTTCTGCGTTGGGGCAAACGGCTGTTGTGGGCCAACATGGCCTTCTCATTCATTTTTCTCTATGCGCCCATTGTGATTTTGGTGGCCTTTTCCTTCAACGATTCCCGGCTGGGCGCACGCTGGGTGGGCTTTACAACCCAGTGGTATGTTTCCATGCTGGAAAGCGAAGCCGTGCTGACCGCACTGGAGAATAGCCTGATCGTCGCCTTTGTCAGCACAACCATCGCCACGATCCTGGGCACAATGACAGCCATGGCCATGGAGCGTTTCCGCTTTCGTTTTCAGCGCACCTACGATGGCATCCTCTACCTGCCGGTGATCATCCCCGATATTGTCATGGCCGTCGCCTTGCTGGCCTTCTTTTCCCTGCTGCTGGGGGGTGTGAATGGGATGCTGGGGTTGGAGGGCAACGCGGCCCTGCGCCCTGGCCTGGCAACAGTGATCATCGCGCATGTGGCCTTCAATATCTCCTTTGTGGCGATTGTGGTGCGCACCAGCCTGGGGGAGTTGGACGCGGGCCTGGAAGAAGCCGCCCAGGATTTGGGGGCCGACGAGTGGACCACCTTCCGCCGGGTGACACTGCCCTTGATTATGCCCGGTATTTTGGGCGGCGCGCTGCTGGCCTTCACCCTTTCTTTGGATGATTTCGTCATCTCGTTCTTCACCACCGGGCCGGGTGGCACAACCCTGCCTATCGAAGTCTTCGGTCGCATCCGGCGTGCCATCAGCCCGGAAATCAACGCCATTTCAACCGTCATGTTGCTTGTTTCTATGATTCTGGTCATCGTTTCCCAGGTTGTCCAGCGTCGTTCTTCTCATCTTTCTTCCAGCTCTGCAAAGGAGTAACAATGAAAATTTTCAATCGTATGACCCTTCGCCTCTTCGCTCTGAGCCTGATTCTGCTGTTTGTCCTGGCTGGCTGTGGTTCAACCAGCAGCGCACCGGCGGCATCATCCAGCGAAAGCGCGCCCGCCGAAGCTGCACCAGCCGAAGCCGCACCGGCCACCGCCGATTTACCAGAGTTCTGTGGCGATGCCAGCAAATTGGCCCCCGAGTTGCACTTCTTCAACTGGGCCGATTACATGGACGAAGACATTATGTCCCAATTCGAGGCTGAATGTGGCGTCAAGGTCACCCAGGACATCTTCTCCAGCAACGAAGACCTGATCGCCAAATTGCAGGCTGGCAACGCAGGCTACGATCTGGTCATCCCCTCGGACTACGCCGTGCAAATTCTGATCAATGCGGAACTGCTCCACAAGCTGGACATGGCGAACATCCCCAACGTTGCCAACGTGGACCCCGACCTGATGGGCATGTATTACGATGCGGACAATGTTTACACCGTTCCCTACCAGTGGGGAACCACGGGCCTTGCCTACAACGTCACAGCGTATCCCGACGGTGTGGATAGCTGGGCTGCTATCTTCGATCCCGCACAGGTCTGCGAGCAGAAGGGCTTTGCCTCCATGTTGGACGACGAGCGGGAGAGCATCGGTGCCACCCTCAAATATCTGGGCTATTCCTACAACGACACCGACCCGGCTCATCAAGCCGAAGCCCGAGACGTGTTGCTGGCGCAGAAGGACTGTCTGGCCGGTTACAACTCGGACAATTACAACCAGACCCTGGCCGGCGAAGAGGTGATGATCGCCCACGCCTGGAGCGGTGGCACAGCCCTGGCCCGCAGCGAGAACGAGAACGTGAAGTTCGTCATCCCCAAAGAGGGTGGCGCCATCTGGATGGACAACATGGCGATCCCAGTGGACGCGCCAAACATCTATACCGCCGAGATTTTCATCAACTATCTCCTCTCCCCAGAGATCGGCGCGCAGTTGTCCAACTACACCTACTACTTCACCCCCAACCTGGCCGCCCAGCCCCTGCTCGACCCTGAATATCATGAGCTGCTGGAAAGCGGTGGCATGAATGTGGATGACGACATCCGCGCCCGTTTGGACTGGATCAAGCGCGACGACACCTCGATCATCTTTTCCGACACCTGGACAGCGGTGAAGGCGAGATAACAGGAAGAGAATGGGGATTGGAGATTGGCCGCTGGCCTCTCCAATCCCCATTCTCCCAATCTCCCAATCCTTCCCTTCTCCTCATTCTTCACCCGGACACCCCACAATGAACTCCCAAATTCTTGTCATTGGTGCTGGCATGGCCGGTATTGCCGCCGCCCGCACCCTCCACGACGCGGGCTGCCGTGTCACAGTTCTCGAAGCCCGCAATCGCATAGGTGGACGCACCCACACCGACAGCAACCTGGGTGTGGATGTCGATCTGGGCGCGGCCTGGATTCATGGGCCAATCGCCAACCCGCTTGTGCCCCTGGCCGAGCAACATGGGGTGGGGTGGGGCGAAACCGATTTTTTCAACATCCACGGTGGGGCAGTGATGGCCTTCCGCCCCGACGGCACGCCCATCGACGAAGCTGCCTACACCGCGGGTATTCATTATTTTGCGGGGGCGTACAACCATCTCTTTAGCTCTTTGCTCGCCAAACAGCCCGGCGACGATGTGCGCTCGGTGGCCGATTTGATGGACTTTGGGCTGCCCGGACAGGAGCAACTGACCGGCGACGCCGCGGCTGGCTTCTACTACACCTCTCGGGTGCGCATCCGCTACGAAGATGCCGCAGACCTGGACACGGTGGACTGGCGTATGGGGCGGGCGTATATGAAGCTGCCGGGGGGTGATCTGCTGGTCTACCGGGGGGGCTTTGGGCGCCTGGCTGCCGGGCTGGCCCAGGGGTTGGAGATTCGTACCGGCGTTGTGGTCGAGCGCATTGTCTACGGCCCGGACGGTGTCACTGTCGCCACCAACCAGGGGGATTTTGCGGCAGAAAAGGTGGTTGTCACGGTTCCCTTGGGGGTGTTGAAAGCGGGTGTCATCGACTTTTCTCCAACCCTGCCGCCAGAAAAGCAAGCGGCTATCCGGCGTATTGGTTTTGGCAACTACGAGAAGCTGGCCCTGCGCTTCCCCCACATCTTTTGGCCCACCGGCCCCCACCGCTTCAACTATCTCAGCGATGCCGACCCACCGTTGTACATGGCCTGGCTCAACAATGCCCACTACACCGGCGAACCTGTGCTGGTGGCCTATCACGCGGCGGGGCTGGCCCAGCACACCAATAGGTTGAACGACGAACAACTCATCGCTGGCGCGCTGGAAACCCTGGGGCGCATGTTCGGCCCGGATGTGCCCGACCCGGTGAGTTATGTGCGCTCTGGCTGGGAAGCTGACCCCTTCAGCCGGGGCAGCTACTCCTTTTCCCAACTGGGCATGGCGGTCGAAGATCGGGCCGCGCTGGCCGCACCTGTGGGCGAACACATCTTCTTTGCGGGCGAGGCCACCCATCCCCACTATTGGGCCACAGTTCACGGGGCCTACGAGACGGGGGTGCGCGCGGCACGGGAGGTGTTGGACGGGGTTGGACGGGGTTGGGGGGTAGGTCTGAGCCTGTAGCTCTATGGCATCAAAGCCAATGATGCTTCGTGTAGCAAGGGGTAATGATTGGCGGCGGGGACGGCGTCGACCCTTGCCGCGGACGGCCCAGACACCAGCCTGTTCATCTCTCGCCCGACCACATCCGCATACCAGCGGGAATCGGAGATGCGGGGGTGTTGGCATGTCAGAGCATAGAGCGTAACCGCCCGATCCACTTCGCCCCGATCTGCCAGGAGCAGTGCAGCCAGGGGTAACGTCATGGAAAGTGTCTGCACATCCTCCTGTTCGATGCCCCAGCGTAACGAACGATACACATGCTCCCAGGCTTGGCTCTCGTTGCCTGCTGCCCTGGCAATATAGCCCAGAAAGCCGTCGCTTTTGATGTGATAGATGGCGTGTTGGTTGAGGCGACGAAACATTTGTTCGCTCTCTTGTATAGGTTGCCTCGCCAGGTCATAGTTCCCCTGCCCCATGTAGGCCAACCCTATGGCTGTGAGCAGGTGGGCACGATGGGAATACAACCCCATCGCGTCAACTTCGGGTAGCATACTCTGGGCAAGTTCGACTCCGGTCGTGTAATCCCCCAGCTGGACATGTATATAGACCAGCTTGTACTTCGAGCTGTTCACTCTCTGGCGCAGCCCCATATCCTCGGCAACCTGAATGCTTTGGATATAGGCTCTTGCCGCCCCGGCAAAGTCCCCGCAATGCTCAAGCACAGCACCTTGGCTGAAAAGGCTGCCCGCTATGATCGTACCATTGCGCAATGCTTCCCCTATCTCAAGCTGTTTCTGGACATAAGAAAATGCCTGCTCTGTCGCGTCCAGTTTCATGGCAGACCAGCCAAGCACCACAAGGGCTGGGTTCTGGTTGACTTTGTCGCCCATGGATTGCCAAATGGCAAGGCTCTCGGCTGCCAGCGCTCCTGCCTGGATGAAATTGCCAGCAATCTGGATGACGCGAGCTTCTTCCTGCAAAACCCGCGCGAGAAGCCAGGGGTTTTGCAGGTCGCGGCAGAGTGCAAGGCTTTGAGAAAGGTAGTGGTTGGCCCTTTCCCCATCCACATACCAGAGCACGTGGCCCAACTCCAGCAGCGCGAATGTTCTTTCAAAGCGCATGTCTTGGCCGGCCGCGGCCAACCTGTCTGCGATTTCCAGGCTTCGGTGATACTGACTGCTGGCATAGTTGTCGCCAGAGAGGTTTTCACCAAAAACCCCATACCAAATAAGGAGACGGGTATACGCTCGACTCTCTTTGCTTGCCTCGTCCAATTGTTCCATCGCCACACGCAGGATTGCCTCTCCATCCAACGAGCGGCCACTGATCTCGTAAAATAACCCCCATGCCTGCACTACCTGTTCCATTCCGGCAAATGGTCTATTCTGCAAGGCCCACTGCCAGGCGGCGCGCAGATTGGCTTCCTCTGCCTGCAACATCTCCACCACCAAAAGCTGGCTATGCCCATAGAGGTCCGGCTCGGACCGGGAAAGCATATCGATGTAATATGCGCCATGAAACTGCCGCATTTCCCCATCTATCTGCTGGGCGGCCAGCTTTTCTCTGGCGTATTGGCGCAACAATTCGTGAATATGGTAGCGGTCATCTGCGTCCCGCCAGAGCAAGGCTTTGTCAGTCAATCCTCGCAGCACACTCAGCGTAGCACCGGCCACCCGTCGGGCTGCGTTGTCGGTAAATCCATCGTGAAAGATCGAGAGCCGCGCATAGAGATTCTGCTCTGTTTGGCTGAGCCGCTGCCAAGTATGCTCGAAAACAATACGCATACTGCGCTGGCGGGGTGGGGTGTCCCGCAGATCGGTCTCCAAAATATCGCCGCTGCTCTCTATCTCCTGGGCAATTTCCTCCAAACGTAACAACCCCAACCAGCCCGCGGCCAGCACAATCGCCAGGGGTATACCGTCTACCAGGCGGCAGATGTGGGCAACCGCGGCCCACTCGGCCTGGTTTTGGGGCAGTGTCCGCTGCTGGCGGCGCATTGTCTCTACAAAAAGCGCGACCGCACTGTACCGGACATCGCCTGTTTCTCCGCTTGGGTAGTCCATCCCCGACAGCGAAAAGAGAGTCTCGATACCTACCCGCAGGCGTTCTCTGGATGTCAGCACCATTTGCACTTGGGGCGCTGCGTGCAGAAGCTCGACCAGTTTCTGGCTGCCTGCCAGTAGATGCTCCCAGTTGTCCAATACCAGCAACGTCTGCCGCAGGCGCAAAAAGTCCGCCAATTGGGTCTGGGCGCTCCGCCGGTCGTTTTGAAAGACGTAGCCAATGGCGTTGGCAATGGCTGGCACAATCCCTTCGGGATGCTCGATGGGTGCTAACTCGACAAAGTAGACCCCATCCCGGTAGCTGGGCAACAGTTGCTCGGCCAATGCCAGGGCTAGCCGACTCTTGCCCATTCCACCCGCGCCGAGGATTGTCACCATACGGCAGCCCGGATCGGCCAACCAGGTTTCTAATGTTGTCAACTCGTCTGTGCGCCCCACAAAAAGAGTGGATTGGGCTGGCAGGTTGTTGCTGAGCGTGGGTGGCGTGGGGGTGGCTGGCTGAATGGAGGCAGGTGATTCTTCCCCACTCGCCGGGCCAAATGCACCGGCCCTGATCTGCTGGGCCAGGGCGATTGTCTCGTCTGACGGTGGCACATCCAGTTCGTCGGCCAGCACCCGTCGACAGACTTCAAAGTGGGCCAGGGCCGCGCTCCGCTGTCCACTTTGGGCCAGAAAGAGCATCAATTGACGGTGGGCCTGCTCCCGCCAGGGTTCCAGGTTCAGTACCCCACGGATAGCCGCGGTGGCCGCGGGCCACTCGGCCCTTTCAGCGAAGTAGTGGGCCAGGCTCTGGCCGCCCTGGACAGCCAAATCGCGTAGACGGGCGCGTTCGGTCAACATCCAACGCTCGAACTCCGGTGCGTTCTTTACATAAAAGCCATCGAGAAATTCGCCTCGGCAGAGGTCGAGACAGTGCTGTAGGTGGTCAGTTTGGCTTGGTGTGAGGGTTTTTGTGTGGATAGCAGCGCCGACGCCCTGGGCAAATTGCACGGCGTCGATTGTGTGGGGACTCGTCGTATCGAAGGCCAATGTCTGGCGGTCGATGCGGAGATGGGCGCCGACTAATCCTCGCAGATTGGCGAGGATGCCGCGCAGATTGGTGCGGGCCGCGCTGTCAGACGACTCGCTCCAGAGCAGACCGGCCAAGCTATCCCGCGTGTGGGCGCGGCCCGTGCAGGCCAGATAGTAGAGGAGCGCTTCGGCCTTGCGCGAGACAAAGCCTGTCACAGGGAGACTATCCAGGGTCACCTGGGGAGCTCCTAGCAGTTTGATCTCCAGCAATACAGCCATGCGAACGCCCCAGATACTATTTTAGAGTGTAACTACCAAGCCACAGACCGAATTTTCGCCACGAATTGCACGAATACCCACGAATTTGGCTAAATCATGCGTGAAATTCGTTGAATCCGTGGCAAAGGGTTGGTAGTTACTTTAGAGTCTCAAACCCAGTGTAATGCCCCTGCCCGTCTGGACACAATGAGCAATGAAAACGAACCACAGAGTTCACAGGTTACACGGATTTTGTCCTTATCCGCGGTAATCTGCCCGATCCGCGTCATCCGCGATTTGTTTCCAGTGTGCCATTTCACAACGCTTTGATCACGATTCTGCCACGTTGATTGTGCTAGGGTTGTATAACTGTAAACTTTACCACAAATTCTGTTCGCTGAGAAAGGCCGCAAGCATGGCCCTTGAACCGGCCCGTGAGCCAACAGCACCCTATTATCGCATTTTTCTGTTGACCGTCTGGCAGGAATCTCTCCCCCTAAACGATTCGGCCCCAGACTGGCGCTTTCGGGTGGAGGATGCCAGAACGGGGCAACGCTGGGGGTTTGCGAGCGTCCAGGCGCTGACGAAAGCTTTGTGTACAGGGTTGCCCGACCAGAACCGGCACGAAGATGCGAAATAGCGAACTAGGTAGTTCCAAGGGAGTCGTTGAACGCAGAGGTATGCTGATCCGATTGAAAACTTCGTGCACTTCGTGCAATTCGTGTTCAAAAACTCTCCGGTTTTAGTGTGTAGTCACTTTCATTTCCCCAAGGAGGAAACCATGAAACGTAGTCGAATGTTTGGTCGATCTGTCGTGGTGCTTCTGGCATTGCTGCTGGCTTGCATCCAATCCATGCCACCCGCGCTGGCTGCCACGGCTGCCACGGCTGCCACGGTTTCCTCTGCCGCGGCAGGAGCGATGACGGAACCGGGCGGAGGTATCGAACCGGATGCCAGCCAATGGGGAACCTGGACCCTGGCCTCTGCCGATGAATTGCGCCCCACGCCACCCCCAGACGCGCAAGCAACCGCGACGGAGATTGAAGAACTGTTGGCACTGGTCGCCCAGCGGGATGAAGAAGCAGTCGCGCTGGTGAAGTATTGGGACGCGGGCGCGCCGGGCTATCGCTGGGTCGAAATGACCATGGATGCCTATAGCTCGTTCCCTATCAGTTTGTGGACATTCCGCTCCCACGCGCTGGTGACTGTGGCAATGTACGATGCAACCATTGCCGCTTGGGATGCCAAGTACGCATACAATCGGCCTCGGCCCACGGATGTCGATCCGGCGCTCTCCACCCTGATCCCCACACCGGACAGCCCTTCGTATGTGTCCGAATATGCCGCGGCCGCGGGCGCAGCTTCCACTGTTCTCTCCTATCTCTTCCCCGACAAGGCCGAGATGTATGCGGCCAAAGCCGAAGAGGCGGGTCGTTCTCGCTTGCTGGCCGGGGTGGAATATCCCAGCGATGTGGAGGCCGGGTTTGCTCTGGGCCGGGCCGTGGGCGAGAAGGTGATCGCCATCGCGATGGCGGATGGATCCGATGCCAAATGGGATGGGACGCGCCCGGACGGCCCAGGCATTCTGACAACCGAAAACCCTGTCTTTCCTATGTCGGGAAGCTGGCGTGCCTGGACGCTTGAGTCCAACGATCAATTCCGCTCGCCCGCCCCTCCTGCCTACGACTCTGAACAGACTGCCGCTGAATTGGCGGAAATCAAGGCTGTAACCCGAACACTGCCCATCATTGCCACAGCCATCGGCTGGAACGGCTTTGAGAATGGTTATGCCCTCTGGTATCGGAACATCGCGCTGCGTCTTTTCGAATCAAAGATGGATCACAATCCACCACAGGCAGCCCTGATTTACAGCGCAGTGGCCGTTGCCAGCTACGACGCCATCGTCGGCTGTTTCGATGCCAAATACACCTACTGGCGCATCCGTCCCAACCAACTGGACCCAGATGTGACCACAATCTTCCCAACGCCACCCCATCCCAGCTATCCCGCGGCCCACTCCTGCTCCTCCACGTCCGTGACCAATGTGATCGCCCACTTCTTCCCGACAGATGCCGCGTCTATTCTGGCAAAAGGTGAAGAAGCCGGGCAATCGCGAATTTGGGCCGGTATCCACTATCGCAGCGACATTGAGGCAGGTGAAGCATTGGGCAAGAGCGTGTCGGAGGTGGTGCTGAACCGAGTTGAAGAGATGACGGGAATGAATCGCCACGGGCAGGGTCCTCCGCTCGGCTCGAAATCCTGGAAGATTGCCAATGCCATGACCGGTGGCCCATATGCCATCGCCAAAGATGCCCTGATTTTGGATTGGCCGGTAGGGGACGCGGAACCGGTGGTGCTACGACCCGGCACAAACGGCTGGGTCTGTCGCCCAGATTTGCTCGCCACACCAACGAACGATCCCCGTTGTCTCGACCAGAACTGGATCACGCTTTTTAGCCAGCCGTTGAGTACAGAGCGGGATTCTCTCGACCTGCTCGGCTTTGGCTATATGCTCCAGCACGGCGACGCTGGAGACAACAACGACATCAGCGCCAACGAACCTGCGCCTGGGGGCAAATGGGTGCTCGACAACGCCCATCTGATGATCAACACGTCGGGAGGCTTCGACGAACAATATCTAGTCGATCCCAATCCCGACACACCTTATATCATGTTCCCCGACTCCCAATTCGAGCATCTGATGCTCCCAACGCCCATCGACCAGGTAATGCCCTCCGCCAACCCCGTTTGGGATGCTATGAGCGCGGCCCCCTTGCGGGTTTCGGCCCAGGCCGCCGTGTGGGATTGGCCAACCGAGGAAAGTAGTGGAGACTTTGTCGAGTTGCGGGCTGGTACAAACGGATGGATCTGTCTGGCCGATGATCCGTCCACACCAACCCACGATCCCATGTGCGTGGATGCCAACTTCATGGAGTTTATCTACGCACTGATGGAGGGTAGGGATCCATCTTATGAAGGGATTGGGCTGGCGTATATGCTGCGCGGTGGT
>JAHEML010000057.1:0-4782 GCA_024643705.1 Caldilineaceae bacterium
GATTACTTTCAGCAAGCCTTGTGCTGTCACGGTCCGATCCGCCTGAATTTTTCTTCGATAGCTTCCCCAGGCAAGACGGTGCGCGCCGGATTTTTTCCCAATCGAACTGATGACAATTCCTACTCTGTCCCACCTTCGGTCTCATAGACCTTCCCCTCTGCCGCGGGCGGACGCACCCGCCCCACAAAACCAGAGACAGCCACAATCGTCACGATGTAGGGCAGCATGGAAACAAACTGGCGGGGAACCGTCGTTACCCCGGCCAGTAGAAGCTCGTTTTGCAGAGCTTGGGTATAGCCAAAAAGGGTGGCCGCACCCAGCGCGCCAAAGGGGTTCCAGTTGCCGAAAATCATCGCTGCCAGCGAGATAAACCCACGCCCGGCTGTCATCCCCTCTTGAAATTGTCCCACCGCCTCCAGCACCAGATAGCCCCCAGCCAACCCCGCCAGCATCCCCCCAATCGCTGTGTTCACATAGCGGTAGCGGTTGACGTTGATCCCCACCGTATCCGCGGCCCGTGGATGCTCGCCCACAGCACGGGTGCGCAACCCCCACCGGGTGTAGAAGAGAGCCACATGCACCACCACCACCAGCAACAGGGCCAGATAGGTCAACGGCGGGTTGTCGAAAAGCACCGGCCCAATCACCGGAATTTTAGACAGACCGGGAATTGCGATGGCCGAAAACTTGCCCTGGGCAATCGCATCCCGATCATAGAGATAGGAGGAGATGCCCGCGGCCAGAATGATGATCACCGTGCCGGAGATGATCTGGTCCATACGGAAGCGGATGGAAAGAACCGCGTGGAGCAGCCCCATCAGCCCGCCCACAGCCAGGGCAATCAATACGCTGAAAATCAGGCTGCTCATCAGCGGCCAGTCGTTGGTGTTGGTCTTGGCGACGAAACCGGCGAAGGCCCCCGCCAGCATCATCCCTTCGATGCCGATGTTGATAATGCCGGAGCGCTCGCACAGGATGCCGCTGAGCGCGCCCAGCACCAAAGGAATCGTCGCGCGCAGGGTGAAGTTGAGCGCGCTCACCCCAAAGAGAACCCGCAACCAAGTGTACTGGCCCAGAGAAGTGACATTGACCAGCACAGCCATCACCACCAAAAAGAGTGCCAGGACAATCGAAATGAGAGAAGATCGCTTCCAAAATGTGCTGCCCATGGGTTACGACCCTCCCCAACTGGTTCCCAACGAGGTCGATTCCGCCTCGCCGGGTTGCCGCTTGATGCGATACAGGGCGCGGATGATCATGGGCGCAGCCACAAAGGCCAGCACCAGCGCCTGAATAATCTGGATAATGTCCGCGGCCACGCCCGAATCGAACTGCATTTTGGCCGCCCCCGCGTCCAATGCGCCAAAGAGCAGGGACGAGAGAACCACTCCAAATGGGTGAGTCTGACCCAGCAATGCGATGGTGATCCCATCGAAACCCACCTGGCCGCCAAACTCTGGTGCGAATTTATGGTTCAGCCCCAGGGTTTCCACCGCACCGGCCAGCCCAGCCAGCCCACCCGCAATCCCCATAGTCAAAATCACCGTCCAGTTGACCCGGATACCCGCATAACGGGCAGCCTTCATGTTTTGCCCCACGGTACGGATTTCAAAACCGATGGTCGTTTTGTAAAGCAGCCACCAGATGAAAACGACCGCAGCCAGGGCAACGAAGACGCCGTAGTGGATGCGATAGGAAGGATCGAAGAGATAGGGCAAACGGGCCGACGCCAGCACATCGGCAGTCTCGGAGATGGGGCCAGCCGTGGGGTCCCAGAGCGGGCCGGGGGTTTGCCCCTGTGTGCCGCCAGCATAGACTGTCCACCCGGAAAAGAGCGCGGCCACATAATTGAGCATAATCGTCACGATCACTTCGTGGGCGCCTGTGTATACCTTGAGAATACCAGGAATTGCACCCCACAGCACCCCACCCAGGATGCCGAAAACCAGCGCCAAGGGCAGATGAATCACTGGGGGTAAGCCCTCGAAGTTAATGCCAATAAAGACCGAGAAGACCGTGCCCATCAAAAACTGGCCGGAAGCACCAATGTTAAAGAGACCGGCCTTAAAAGCCACAGCCACAGATAGCCCTGTGAAAATGAGCGGAATCATCTTGCGGATTGTGATCGCCCAGGCTTTGGCACTGCCAAACGCACCCTGAAAGAGACCGTTATAGGCCGAAGCCGCATCGTCACCGGATAGATACATCACCAGCGCGCCAGCAGCCAGGGCAGTCAACAGAGCAAGAACAGGGATGAGCAGAGACCGAAAAATGCGGCCCAAGGGGTGGGGGGTGGACAGAGCAGGACCAGCAGTTGCCATGGTGTGTGCCCTCTTTTGTTGCAGTTAGATAAAGCGAGAAATTAGACAAAGCGGGAGGGTTCAGCATGGCCGACCCTCCCGCTTGCCAAAACGTAAAGTGTAGAATGACAGAAACGTAGAACGAAGGAAGTCGAACTTCTTTGAGAAGCTCGACTCCTTATTAGCTAGTTGCCATATCCCGTGCTGATCGAGCCATCATCCAGACCAGCCTTTGTCGTCGCCAGCAGGTCTTTCACTTCCTGGGGAATCACACTGTCAAAGTCGTGGAAATCGGCCAAGCCAGCCGCACCGAAGACATTGCCACCGGCGAAGCTGCCATCCTGGGCCTGGGCAATCAACTCGGCTGTAGCCGGGGTGATCAGCTTCATAGCGCTGGAGATCAAACAGGGCTGAGCAGCGGGAACAGTCTCCCATTGATCCGTGTCCACGCCGATGCAGTAAAGACCTTCGTGGGTTGCCACTTCTTGCAGCGCGCCGTTGCCGGTGATGCCACCAGCGCCAAAGATCACATCCGCGCCCTGGTCAATCGCCTGCTTGGCTGTGGCCGCACCCCATTCGGGATCGACAAAGGCCTGGCTGATCTCGCCGGGGTGGTAGGTGGAAATCACGGTGATGTCGGGGTTCACCGATTTGGCTCCGGCGATGTAGCCTTCGTTAAATGCGACCACCGGGGGAACCAAGTCTGTACCCAACACGGCAGCAACTGTGCCGCTCTTGCTCATGCTGGCGGCCAGCACACCGGCCAGATAGCCCGACTGGTCTTCGTGGAAGATAAGACCGGCCAGGTTAGGCAGTGCCTCGCCCTGGAACTGATCAACACCAATGAAGATGATATCGGGGTTGTTCTTGGCGGCTTCGGTGGTGGCATCGCCCAGAGCAAAGCCAACGGTGACAATCACGTTGTAGCCAGCATCGATAAACTGGGCCATGTTGTCAGCGTAATCTTTAGTATCCTGGGTTTCGATGTATTTCACATCTTCGTCGGTCAATCCCAGGTCAGCCTGTGCTTTCAGCACGCCTTCCCAAGCCGACTGATTGAAACTGCGATCGTTGATCCGGCCCACATCTGTGACGAGACCAATTTTGAACTCCATTGCCTCAACCTCTGCGGCAGGTTCGGCGGTAGGCTCGGCAGCCTCTTCGGCATGGGCCTCTTCGGTTGGGGCAGCAGCAGCTTGATCAGCCGCCGGTGCTGCGGGCGCAGCAGGTGCAGGACATGATGCCAGCACCAATGCACCGATCAGCAGCAGGGCAAAAAGCCAGGTGAATCGAAAAACGCGCATAGATTCTACTCCTATTTTGAATTTGGACAGACACGATAGAAACGACAAGGTAGACACAACAAGGATGATTGAAAGCTGAAAGTGTAAAAAGGGGGGCTTCTGTACGACAAGTTTGCTGTACGACAGGTGAGCTATACGGTAGATTTACATTCTACGCCGATACCAAGTGCTATTATACTCGTGCCTATAGTTGGCCGCAAACCTAACCGGGAGCCAATCGAAAGCGTTCGGCTACCTTTTCACCCCCCTGATCCACCGCCGTGATATACTGTTGACAGGGAGACGAGAAATGGAACGAACCATCGACAACTTTCTGCGCCACATAGCCGCCCAAGGGCGCACCCCCAACACCATCAGTGCTTACCGGACCGATCTGCACGGTTTCTGTGCCTTTGTGCAAGGGATAGAGCCACCTGTCGTCGACTGGCGCGACATCACTGCTCTACAAGCGACGCAATTCATGGCACAGCTAACCCGGCAGGGTTTATCTCCTTCGACCATCACGCGGAAAGCCGTTGTGTTGAAACGCTTCTTCGCGTATCTGGGCAAACAGTTCCCCATCCCCGAAAAGCCAGCCAAATTTGCCCAGCCCGCTGGCAAGATGAGCCACCCACCCGATACCCTTCGTCCATCGACTATCGAAGCTCTATTGTCCCATGTAGCCCAATCCCCCAAGCCCACAGCAGCGCGGGACCACGCCCTGTTGACCCTGCTCTGCAAGACCGGCGCGCGGGCATCGGAGCTGGCAAACGCCAATGTGGGTGATCTCAACCTGGCGCGCCGAGAGATCGTTTTGGGTGGCCCGCGCCAAAGGGAAATCGCCCTGGACCAGTCCAGCGTGGAGTCGCTCGCCCAACATCTTTCTGGCAGCGGCCCATCTGCCCAAGCGCCACTTTTTCGCAACCAGCGGGGCCAGCGCCTCACTCGCCAGGGCATCTGGCTGATCGTGCGCACCCATGCTGCGGCCCTGGGACTGGAAAATGTGGTGTCGCCCCGCTCCTTGCGCCAAGCGGCCAAGGCACACCTCACCCACAGCCAATCCGCCCAAGCGGGGAAGCCGACGCTTCTACTGGACGGCGTCCGTGCGCTTGCATGAGACCTGTCAGGTGCGCCACGGGAGAGACATTTTCAGCCAAATCAACTCTATTGGCGCACCTGACAGGTCTGGGATAGGCCCC
>JAHEML010000057.1:4792-5602 GCA_024643705.1 Caldilineaceae bacterium
TTATTGAGAAGATACACAAAATCCGCCCAAAGGGAATGAAAATGGACCCCATCACCCTGGAACTCTACCGCCACCGCTTTGCGGGCATTGCCGAAGAAATGGGTGTAACCCTGCGCCGCACCAGCTACTCGCCCAACATCAAAGAGCGGCTGGACTATTCCTGCGCGCTCTTCGACGGCAGGGGGCGCATGATGGCCCAAGCCGCCCACATCCCCGTCCACTTGGGCGCGATGCCCGCCAGCGTGGCCGCGGCCCTGGCCGCCTTCGACGAATGGTCTCCCGGCGATGTGGTACTGCTCAACGATCCCTACGCGGGCGGCTCCCATCTGCCCGACATCACCATGATTTCTCCAGTATTCCAGCGAGTTGCCAGGGACGAGTTGCGAAGTGCGAATGAAGAAACCGACTCGTCGCAACCCGCAACTCGCAACTCGCAACGCCCCGCCTTCTTCATTGCCAGCCGCGCCCACCACGCGGATGTGGGCGGGATGTCGCCCGGCTCCTTACCCCTCTCCACCGAGATTTACCAAGAAGGCATTATCATCCCGCCGGTGAAAGTCTATGCAGGCGGCCAAGTGGTGGATGGGGTGCTGAGGCTGATTCTGCGCAACGTGCGCACCCCCGACGAACGCCGGGGCGATCTGGCCGCGCAACGGGCTGCCCACGCGGTGGGCGAAATGCGCCTGCTGGAACTGGTGGCGCGCTTTGGCCCGGAAGAAACAAACGCCTACGCCGATCATCTTCTGGCCTATAGCGAACGGCTGACCCGCGCCGCCATCGCCCAATGGCCCGACGGTGAATACACATTTG
>JAHEML010000057.1:5612-10665 GCA_024643705.1 Caldilineaceae bacterium
TGATTGAGTTTGTTCAGCCCGAGGGGGCCAATGAGCAAGGGGTGACGCTGACACCAATCCGGGTGGCGGCGACAATCGACGGCGAAACGATTGCATTCGACTTCACCGGCACAGCCGACGCCATTCACGCCTCGCTCAACGCGCCCCTGGCCGTGACCCAATCCGCCTGCTACTACGTTGTGCGCGCACTGACAGAATCCCCCTCCACTGGAACGGGGGAGGGTTGGGGTGGGGGTGAAATCCCTGTAAATTCCGGCTGTTTTGCCCCTGTGAAAGTCACCGCACCTGCGGGCTGTCTGGTCAATGCCCAGCCGCCTTCTGCTGTGGCCGGGGGCAACGTGGAAACCTCGCAACGGGTGACCGATGTGGTGCTGGGCGCGCTGGCCCAAGCCCTGCCGGATCGGGTGGCAGCCGCAGGCCAAGGCACAATGAACAATTGCACCATGGGCGGCAAACGGGCCGACGGCACGCCCTGGGCCTATTACGAAACATTGGGCGGCGGCATGGGCGCGCACCCCAAAGGGGATGGGTTGAGCGGGGCGCACGTGCATATGTCCAACACCCTCAACACCCCAGTGGAAGCGTTGGAAATGGCCTACCCTCTGCGCCTGGTGCGCTACGAACTGCGTCGGGGCAGCGGCGGCGCTGGGCAACACCGCGGCGGCGATGGCCTGATCCGGGAGTACGAATTGCTGGGTGAAACGACTGTCACCGTTGTCAGCGAACGGCGGGTCGTGGCTCCCTGGGGATTGGCGGGGGGTGCTGCGGGCGCAACCGGACGCAACACCCTCATCCACCCAGACGGGCGGGAGGAAGTGTTGCCGGGCAAATTCAGCCGCCGATTGGCCGCGGGGTGCAGGCTACGTATCGAGACGCCGGGTGGCGGCGGGTGGGGGAAGCAGGAGATTAAGAGATAGAGAGATTAAGAGACTGGAAGTGGAACCTGACCAGTCTCCAATCCTCCAATCCCCCAATCTCATATCCCCCTTTTTACCAGGCATACGCCTCTGGGGCTGCGCCGCCGGGACCGGGCCAAATGGCGTCCAGCCGCGCCAGTGCATCTGCATCCAGCGAAATCTCCACGGCGCGCAGGCTTTCTTCCAATTGGGCCATGGTGCTCGGGCCAATAATTGGGCCAGTGATCACCGGGTTTGCCAACATCCAGGCCAGGGCCACATCGGCGGGCTTCTCGCCCAATTCAGCGCAAAAGGCTTCATATTCGGCCAGTTTCGCCAGGTCTTGCTCAGACGCAGCAGCAAGACGACCTTTTGCCCTATCCCCGCTGGCAAACTCGCTGCCCGCCAGCAATCCACCACCCAACGGGCTGTACGGAATCACCCCCAGACCATATTCCTGGCAGGTTGGGATGACCTCCAGTTCGATCATCCGCATATTCAGACTGTATTTGCTTTGCTCCGAGACCAGCCCCATAAAATTGCGTTTTTCCGCCGCGTGCTGGGCCAAGCCGATGTGCAGCCCGGCGAAGTTGCTGCTGCCCACATAGAGTATTTTGCCCTGCTGTACCAGCACCTCCATAGCCTGCCATATCTCTTCCCAGGGGGTGTTACGCTGGACGTGATGCATCTGGTAGAGGTCGATGTGGTCGGTTTGCAAGCGGCGTAAACTGTCCTCGCAGGCCTGGCGGATGTGATAAGCCGACAGCCCCCGGTCATTTTCTCCCTGCCCCATGGCCCCATAAACCTTTGTCGCCAGCACAATCTGTTCCCGGCGTCCGCCCTGGGCCAACCAGCGCCCGATTACTTCTTCGGTGAAGCCGTTGCTCACAGCCCGCCCGTAGCGGTTGGCTGTGTCGAAAAAATTGATGCCCAATTCCAGGGCGCGGTCCATGATCGCGTGGCTGTCGGCCTCGGTTGTGCGCGCGCCAAAGTTCATTGTGCCCAGGCACAGGCGGCTGACAGAAAGGCCCGTGCGGCCCAAGTATGTGTATTGCATGGGATTTCTCCTGTTCGTAGCGTGAAAAATGGATGTGATTTCTTGACGACAGACGACGGACGGCGGGAGTGGTCCGTCCGCTGTCTATCGTCCATCGTCTTTCTTACTCCAACAACGGCATCACTTCTTCGGCAAAGAGCCGCGGTCCATCTGTGCCTGGGAAATCGGTAAAGCGCAGGATGAAATAGTCCACGCCCAGGCTGGTGAAGGTGCGTAGCTGATCCGCCACCTCTTCCGGCGTGCCCAATATGCCGCCACCTTTGGCAAAGGGTGAGCCATCAGCGTAGCGCTGAGCCTGGGCGCGGGTCGACGCGACGGAAATCGTCTCCCCTGCCCACGTCTTGCGGATGCTGTCGAAATCCCGACCCACCGCGTCGCAATGACCGCGCAGCACATCCAGCTTTTGGGCATAGCGGGCCGCGTCGCCGCCGGGGATATTCCACCAGTCCGCGTGCTTTGCCACCACCCGCAGGGTCAACTGTTCGCCGCCGCCACCGATCATCACCGGCGGGCGGGGATTGGGCTTTGGTTCGCACAGGGCGTTTTCGATACGGTAGTATTTGCCCTCAAAGCTGGCGGGGGTTTCCGTCCACATGCGCTTGACGATCTCGACTGTTTCTTCCAGTTGGCGGATGCGCACGGCTGGCTTGGGGAAATCGTAGCCGTAAGCATTGTATTCATCCGCCTTCCAACCCGCGCCGATGCCAAGGATAAAGCGTCCGCCGCTGAGCAGTTGCACTGTTGCGCCCATCTTCGCCAGCAACGCGGGGTTGCGGTAAGACTGGCAGAGGACGATTGTGCCGAAGTGGAGTTGGGGGAAAGCCCCGGCCAGATAGCAGAGAGAGGAAAGACATTCCAGCGTGTCGTTCTCGGCGGCCTGCCAGCTAGCCCAGGGGATAAAGTGATCCGCCACCCAAGCCGAATGAAACCTCCCCGATGCGGCTGCCAATGTAGCTTCGATTTCTTTGGTGAAACTCTGCCCCTGACTACCGTTGACGGGAAAAGCCGGGACGCGTATGCCGTATTGAATGTTTGTCATTGAGATATTCCTTCACGAAAAGACCTGCCAGGCTTTTTGAAAGCCTGGCAGGTCTGAAACCATTTACCACAATTCCAAACCGAGCAACTTTTGGCCCAGTTCGGTCAACCGCGCCGATTGGCCGTGCAACTCTTCCAGCTTGCGCGGGTCGCCGGGGAAGGCGCGGCTGTTGGCCGGTGGCCGTCGCTCGCGCCATTGGGCAATGCGCTCTTGGCGGGCTTCTTCGTTTTGGGGCTGGGCGGGAGACATAGAAATGTATTGGGCCAGTCGGGGGCGATCTGTGCGGTTGCGCCCGTTGCCATGCAGCAGCCCTGTGTGCCAGATGACCAGATCGCCCGCCTTGGCCGGAATCGGCTTGACAGTGAGTCCGGTGATGTCCGGACTGCGCAACTTTGCGTCGGGGGCCTGGCGCGCCACAATCTCCTCCACTTGGCGATGGGAGCCGGGCACGCATTGGAAGCCACCCTGGGCCTCATCCGTGTCCGTCAAATTGAGTACCCCCTGCACCCGCAGACCAATCGGCCAGGTGGTCGGGTCGAAATCCCAGTGGATAAAGCCCTGGTAGTCCCAATCGGACCGGGCGGGCGGATTCATGTTCACCCGATCCAGGCTGACCCACAACTTCTCGTCGCCAAATAGCTCAGCAAAAATCTGGTGGATGCGGGGATGCTGGCGGTTGTCCCACAGAGCTTGGTGGTGGTATAGCTCTACCATGCCCGTGGGCCGATGCCAGTCGGGGCGGGTGTACCAATCTTCGGGGCTATTGCGATCCATTCCCAGAAAGTCCCACAGGGTGTCGATCACCCCATCCAGATTCTCTTGGGGCACGGCGTTGGGGACGACAACATAGCCCTGTTCATCCCAAAAGGCACGGTCGGCGGCGCTCAAAATCGTCATTCGGGTCTCCTTTGTGTAAACAGTTCAGGATTGTGGTAGCCAAAGAATAGAGACAATTTCTTCGACACGACGAAATTCCGGATCACCTGTCAGAATTGATGCGTTGAACTCTTGGGCCAATCCGACAGTAAAAGCATCTGCATAGGAGATTGGATAGTGTGCTTTCAGATGGGCTGCAGCAAAAATTCGCACCCGATCTGCGGCCACGAACTCGATGGGTAGTTGATCGACACTGGCAATCATTTCTTGTGCCAAAGCAAGACCCTGCTCGCGTTCGATAATATAAAGGCATTCGCCGTAATTGATCAACGAAAAGTATACATGTGCCCTTCCTTCGGCGGCTTCTGTAAAAATCTGTACAATTTGATTGGTGGCGGCCTCGTTCTCCAGATATGCCATCAGCCCGAAACTGTCCAATACATATGCCTTGGGCGAAGATTCGTTATCCACGAGCGCGCTCTCGTGCTCGTTCGGCCAATAGAGCATTTACAAGGGATGTTTTACCCTTGAATCGGCCTGCGGTCTGTTGAATAGGATCCGCAAGTCGCGGCACAATTGATAGTACCCCTCCATAGTCAACCAACACAACCCGGTCTCCTGGATTCAATCCATACTTGCGACGCATTTCGACTGGAATCACAATCCACCCTTTTGCAGAAATTGTTGCCGTGGTCATGTATCACCTACTTGTATCCACAAATGCTTCAAAAGGTACACCCCCGCACCGAAAAAGTATAACACGTGTGCGCGCTTGTATCAAGCGGTTTTCATCCGCCGCACAATCCATTCTGCCACCAGCAAGTTCGGTATCCAGCATAGCCAGGCCACAGCGATATAGCCAGTTGTGAAATCGACTTCGGCAACCTGAAAGATGACCTGCCACAGGCGCAAAGTGACAGCGGCGAAGGTCAACGCGTAATTGCGCACCATCCATTGACGATGGCTCTGAATCTCCAGCCGACGAATATGGCGGTAGGCCATCCATCCGCTACCGAGCCAGAGGACGGCCAGTGTGCCAAAGCCCAGCCGGGCTGGAAACCCTCCGAACGCCAGGAAAGCCATATACAATCCACCCAGGCCACCAATCAGAACGCCGAGCAGATAGGTTCGTCCCAACCAGCGGTGCAGGCCAAGAAATCGATTGGTGGTGATTCTGGGCAAAAA
>JAHEML010000704.1 GCA_024643705.1 Caldilineaceae bacterium
ATTGGTAACCATTGCGGCGAATGGGATCGTTGTTCTCGCTGCCGCGCCGCGCCACCACAGCCGCGCCGTCGCCCACTTCGCAGCTTTGCACGGCATTCAACCCGCCCAGCGCACCCATGAGCCGGATTTTCAGGCTTTGGTAGAGGGGTTCGCCCAGCAGCGCAGGCGGATTGACCGCCACCACTTCGATGGATGCGCCCAGCGAATCCCCATCAATCCGGGTGCGTTTGATCAGTTCGCCCGCTTCTTGGGCAAAGTCTGCGTCCCACGAGCGGATCTCGGCGTTGTCCAGTTGGGTTTCGATTGCGCTGATCTCCTGGGCCGAAAGGGCCAAATGGCCTTGTGCCTGGATGCGCTCTTGAAAATGGGCCGCAAGGCTCTTCTGCGTCTTCAACGGGCCAACCTGGACAATCGACGAGAGGAAGACCGTGCCAAAGGTGGCCTGTAAATAGAGACGCGCCACCGATCCACCAATGACATCGGAGATGGTGGACCGATAGCTGCTGCGCCCACCGCCCCGCACATCCACAAATCCCAGAGATTTGGCATGTTTCACCAGGTCGGTGTGGCCGGGCCGAACAGCACCGCTCTCGCCGGTGAACTGGTCGTAGTGGCGGGAGCGTTTGGAGGTGGAAAGAACCAGGGCTGCAATCGGTTCACCCGTGGTGTAGCCCTCTTCGTAGCTCTCGGTCTGTTGGGTTTGTCCGTCAACCTCGATGTTCAGGGTAGGGCCAGCCAGCAAGGCATCCAAGTTTGCTTCGTTGTACAGCCCAGAAAGAAGAATCACTTTGTCGGCTTCGTGCCGGGGTGTGCCATGGCGGTTGCTGCCAGGGCGGCGGCGATCCAAAAATGGTTGGATGTCGGCCCGGCGCACATGCAGCCCTGGGGGACAACCAAAAATGATCGTACTCACCCCCGGCCCGTGAGATTCACCTGCACCGCCAACTGCAAAAAGTGGACCGCCAAGAATTTCCATTCAATCAACTCCAAAGTGATTCCCCAAAAAGACTTTAGGCACAGAAATGCATTGATGACACAGAAAAATTCGTGTTATTTCTGCCATTGGTGTGCGAACACTTTTCCGTCTTTTTAGGCTGCTGCTAGCTTGTCTGTTTCGATTTGGTTGTGATGTTCAATGTCGAACACATGGGAATGTAGATTCGCAATCCACTGCTTCCCATCCTGGGTTACACGCAGGTAGGCCAACGCATCCTGAATGTAGGGGTTGATCTCGTTCCAGTAGAAACCGGCATAGTTGCGGCGTAGATCATCGAGACTTTTGGAACCAAAACGGGCCACTTTGTCTACCTCGTCCACCTCGTGAAAGAGCGCAGGGAGCTTGCGCAGGTAGTTGGGGTCTCCAAGTTGGCCGATCAAATCCGCGGCCCGTACCAGCCCGGCAAAACTGTCTGTTTGCTGATACAGTTCATCCTGGGGGATAGGGAAACGGGTCATTTCAATATATGACATGATCAAATCAGTGTCAATCTCGACGAAGAGGGGGCGGCTAAAGCGCTCTTTGATGAACAGTTTGCTTCGATCCACATGGTAGGGAGCAAGAGCTGCGTCGGTGATCCCCACAGGCAGTTTCACCCGCTGATCGCCAATGCCCGTAGCGATGACATTGCCATCGTCCCCCCGACAGATGCCCCGCACAAAACCAATGTCGTGACACAGGAGCGCAATCATCATGTGCAGCCAATCACTGGGTGTTACGCCACCTTCTGTCAGATGTTTGCCCTGGATGATCGCCTGACCGACCATGGTAACCATGACTGTGTGGTCGAGATTATGGTAGAGCGCATCTGAATTGGCGATATTCTCTAGCGCCAAATGACCACACCATGCAACTGTGTCGCCCAGAAAGGGGGTGCGATCACCGTAGTTTTGCCTGTATCCGGTTCCTAGTTCCGCGATAAGCTGATTGATGATCAGTTTCTGTATATTTAGCATTCGGTTGCCCTCGTGTTGGAATCGTCTAGTCAGAATACTTCCTGGAGGACATGCTACAGCAAAAATGAGGCCCCGACAACGTTCCAATAGGGCTATTTTAATCAGATTTTGGCATCAATTTTGCAAAAAATTTGGAATCTTCTCAATAGTACCGAGAGACCTGACGGTCTAGGCTGTCACCGATTTATTGAGAAGATACCAAATTTGGGTCACAAGAAGCCGAAATCCCAAAGGGGTTGTCCCTGAGCTTCTGGCTAAACCCAGTGCGCAGGGCAGTGGGTGGGGGGCGCTTGCTGGCCGGTGAGTAGCTGGGCCGCGTCCTGGCCGATGGCATCGGACGACTTGGCCGCCGAGCCACAACCCCCCGCTGCCACAAAAAGCCGCTGGGGGATCACTTCATCCAAATAGGGGTAGCCGTGGGCCGTGTAGGTGACCACACACGGCCGGGTGCTATACGATCGGGCAGCCAGGCTAGGGATCAGCGCATGCAGAGCAGCGCGCAGATGGTCCCCGTCGTCCATGTTGCCTTCGCTGCGGAACCATTCTTGCAGATCGGCCAGAGAGTGGGCGTGGTACTCTGGCTCGTTGTTGCCACCCAATTTGATGTAGAGCTTGCCGTCGGGGTAACGGATCGGCGGCAGCACGTAAATGCTCAACAATTTGGGGTCTTCCAGCACCGGGCAAATGAGAGTGGGCATGGCTTGCAACCGTTCTGCCTCACTTGCGTCTACCTCTGCCAGCAAAATTGTGCGCAACTTTGCTGTATAGGCCAATTGTCGCTCCATGAGCAATGTGTGACAGTTGGCAAAACCGCCTGCGGCTACCAGCACCTTATCCGCTGTGTACCTGTTGGACAAATCGGTCTCCACTATCAGCCCATCGCCGCTGTCTGAAACCGACAGGGCTGTTTCTCGCA
>JAHEML010000705.1:0-2142 GCA_024643705.1 Caldilineaceae bacterium
ATCGTGCCATCTCGTCATCCCTTCATCCCGTGCGGCCAGTTGGCGTCCACAGCGATCACAGAAGACAACGCCACGGGGCAGCTCTCGCTGACAGAAGGGGCACTGTTCAGCCAGCCACCAGCCACAGCGCAGGCAGAAGTTGGCATCAGAGCGGTTTGGTGTGGTGCAGTTGGGGCAGTTCATAACATGGCCTCGGTCAGTGTTAAAAAGCTGGAACGTAACTCTTGGGTAGGCAATTCCGCCAAAAGCCAGTCGATGTCGGCCTGAGCTTCGGCACGCAGACATTGGGCTTCGTTTTCATCGTGAATCAGATCGGCCAGTCTACGCAGCAACCGCCACCGCACCCGGCGTGCGCCTACTTCGTCCGCCACGGTCAGTCCGGCCCGCAGAGCTGCGATAGCTCCGTCCCTTCGTCCAGCCTGGGCCAACGCCTGCCCGTATAGAAAATGCACATCATAGAGATAGACCCGACTGCCAACCTGCTGCATTCGTTCCAACAGAGCTTCCAGCCCGCTAATAGCCTCTACCACCCGACCTTGTGCCAGAGCTATCTCGGCACTGACCCAGGGTACATAGAGCGAAGTAAAAAACCAGAAATCGTTGTTCATCTGCGCTTCTGCCTCTGCGATCCAAGCTGCGGCTTGCTCCACCTGACCAGCCCAAAGCGCTACTTGGGCAGCCTGGGCCAGGAATTGGGTATGGAGGAATGGTATCCCCGGGCTAGCGTTCAACGCCGCCTCCATCTCCGGTAGCCCGTTTTCACCTTTGCCCAGCAACCCCAAAAGCCAGCCCCGGGCGACTCGATTCAGCACAATTTCGGCCACCTGACCCACTTGCTCGCCCAAAGCGATGTAACGATCGATGGCCGCCAGCGCGTCCGTCCCCCGTCCCTCTTCGATAAACATCAGGCTCATAAGAAAACCGGCCCCCACCTCGCCGCCCACATTGCCAATCGACCGGCTTACCCGATCCGCTTCGGCCACAATAGCGCGCACACCGTCGAAACGGCCCAATTCGAAATAGGCCAGTGCGCGATTGATAAGCGACGTAGCCAATTGGGGCAGATTGCCCTGTGCCCGCAGCAGGGCCTGGGCTTCGTCGTTTAGTTCCAAAGCGCGCTGAATCTGCCCACCGAACAGGTAGGGTCGGAAAAGATCTGTGAGTATGACTGCCTTCAGCTCTCGGATCTCCTGCCCGCTTTCGGGGTCATCTTCATATCGACTACAAATCGCCAACCCCTCTTCGCCAAAGACCAAAGATGTGCGAGACGAACCGCGAAAGGAATCGACCAGAAGCAGGTTCCATAGGGCGCGCACCTCCGAAACTACGTCACCACGCTGCCTCGCCAACACCAGCGCGTTTTCTGCTAGCCGCTTTCCCAGAGCTGGATCACGGGTGGAGACAAAAGTAGCGCGGATGGTCGCCTCGGCCAACCAGCCCGCCAGACAGAAACGGGGATCCCCCAGCCGTTCGCCCAGGGCCACCATCTCGTCGTAGTTGGCAACAGCCCCCTCAAAGTCCAGTTCCAACTCCAACGCCCGCCCCCGGTTGGAGTAGACTGGCAGGAGATCGTCGGCCAGGGTGCCTATAGTCAGATCCAGCCCGCCTGCCAATGCCACAGCCCGATTATAGTGGGTCAGTGATTCGGGGATGGCGTAAAGCCGGTAGGCCGCGTGGCCCGCCAAGGCGTAGTAGTGGAGAGCGCGATCATTGTTGCCCGCTTCGGCGTGGTGCCAGGCCAAGACCACTGCCTGCTGCGCCAACTGATCGGGGAAGAGCTTCTCGAT
Organism: Caldilineaceae bacterium; assembly: GCA_024643705.1. GTDB lineage: Bacteria > Chloroflexota > Anaerolineae > Caldilineales > Caldilineaceae > JACQGT01. The sequence continues at coordinate 1,788 of JAHEML010000705.1, forward strand.
GGCTTCGGCCACCCTCCGGTGAAAGGAGCGCCGCTCTTTGCGCAGAATCGTCGCGTAGGCGGCTTCCTGGGTCAGAATATGGCGAAAGTTGTATTCGCGCTCTGGAATGCGGGCGATCTCGTGGATCAGATCGGCCCGCTGCAGCACTGCCATCTGACGTTCGACGGCTAATTCTCTTTCGGCGATGGCTTGAAGCACGCGCAAGTAAAAGCTGCGCCCGATCAGCGCAGCCAATTGAAGAGTACGCCGGGCAGGCTCGTCCAATCGGTCGATACGGGCGGTGATCAACGCCTGCAAATTGGCGGGGATATGGATAGCCAGATCATCGTCTGCCATGGACCACAGGGCACGCCCA
>JAHEML010000705.1:2152-2863 GCA_024643705.1 Caldilineaceae bacterium
TGGGTCGTCGTCTTCCAGACACCAGAAGACCTGCCCTTGCCGGTGGGCCACGGCACCTGTCTCCAACAGCGTGCGCACCACCTCTTCGACAAAAAATGGATTGCCGTCTGCGTTGTCCAGAATCCGTTGACGCACCCCCGTGGGTAGATGATCGATGGTGAGAAGCGAATCGACCAACCGGTTACTGTCGTCGGTGGAGAGAGGGCGAACATCAATGCGGTGGGTATACTGGGGTAATTCCTTTTGAGCGGTTGTCAAGAGCGCCCAACCCAGCGCATCCTCGTCTGGGCGGGTGGCACAAAGCAGGAGGATGGGCAATTCTTCGTTCAGGGGTATCAGGTGTTGAAGCAAAGCCACCGATGCCGGATCCATCCAGTGGATGTCGTCGCAGACGATCACGCGTGGGGTTGCAGCCCAATTCCGCCACAACAGTTCGGCCACAACAAATAACTGGCCCCGAAACGTTTCGCCCTCCAGGGGGGGCGCGTCGCTGTTGTCGCTAAGGCCAAAGAGCGAATGCAACACATGGCGGCTTTGGACTTGGCTCTCCGGGGCCAAACTATCGGCGAGTCCATCCAGCTTTGCACGTAAGGCCGGGGTGTCGTCGCCGGGCACCACCCTCGCTGCTCGGCGCACCAGCCGTTGAAAGAGTGCATAGGGTTGGGCGGTTTCATAGGAGTAAGCGGCGGCCTCCATCCAGACGGTTTGGGA
>JAHEML010000706.1 GCA_024643705.1 Caldilineaceae bacterium
GCTGAAGAAGCGATACCCCTCGCGCTTGGCAATCTCATAACTCTCCAGCAGAAGTTGACGGCCCTTGTCTGGATTGTTGGGATGGGCTTGGGCCACAAAAGCGCTCACGAGCATCAACAACGACGAGCGGGGCAGGTGAAAATTAGTGATTAATCCGTCCACAGCCCGAAAACGGTAGCCAGGGCGGATGAAGAGATTGACCGATCCCTCGAAGGCGGCCACCCGTTTCCAGGGGCACGCCGCCGTATCATAGGGATCAATCCCCTGCGCGCCCGTACCGGCCCATTCCAGGGTGCGCACAGATGTCGTCCCCACGGCCACCACCCGGCCACCGGCCAAAGTAGTCTCGTTGATCTGCTTGGCTGTCTGGGCCGACAGCCCCGCCCATTCGGTATGAATCTCGTGATCTTCCACCTGGGTTGCCGTCACCGGGCGGAACGTGTCCAGCCCCACATGCAGGGTCACTGTCTCCCATTTCACCTCGCCAGCGCGCAGGGCCAACAGAAGCTCTGGCGTAAAATGCAGCCCCGCGGTGGGTGCGGCGACGCTTCCCTCCGGCCTGCTGTAAATCGTCTGATAACGCTCGGCGTCGCCGCTGTATTCGGTGATGTAGGGCGGCAGTGGAATTTCGCCCAATTCGTCCAGATAGGGGTGGATGGGCGAAGGGAAGGTGACATGACGCGAGCCGGAGGGAAGAACAGCAGTGATGTGCGCGCGTGGGACGGCTGGGGATTGGGGCAACAGGTCGATCTCGGTGCCTTCGGTCAACCCCCGACCACGGACAAGACACTCCCATTGGCTGCCGCTGTCGTCCAGTTGGTGGAGGAGGAAAATCTCCACCGCGCCGCCGGTGGCTTTGCGCCCATGCAAACGGGCAGGGATCACCCGGCTGTCGTTGGCAACGAGAAGGTCGCCCTGGGCAAGGTATTCGCCGATGTCGCGAAAGTGGCGATGCTCCACCTCCCCCGTTGTCCGATGCAGAACAAGCAGGCGGCTACTATCGCGCGGCTGCGCCGGCTGCTGCGCGATGAAGGAAGATGGTAGATCGTAATCAAAAAGGGCAGTTTGCATAGTCTGATCAGAGTTCGTGGAGGGTTCGATGGTACAAGCGACGGGAATGAGTTTACAGCGCCCGATTCATTTTATTCACCAGTCGTTGTCCTCGTCTGGCACGCCTCCAGAAAACTCTGCCACAGCCGTCGGTGGCCTTCGGGCAGAGCAAAGTCAAAAATACGTTCCGGGTGCCACTGAACACCGATCACCCAGGGTTGATCGGTGCTTTCGAAGGCCTCGACCAACCATTCATCCGGTGCCATTGCCAGAGCAGAAACACGCATACCCGGGGCCAGGGTAGCGGCATCGACCCCCTGATGATGGTAGGTGTTGACAGCCAGGTTGGCAGCGCCGACGATCTGCGCCAACCGTGTATTTGGGAGTAGAGCCACATCGTGCAAAACGGGATCGATGGTGGATGAACGATGACCAGGCAAATCTTGCACCATGCCGCCGCCCGCGGCCACGTTCAACACCTGGCAACCCCGGCAGATGCCAAAAATGGGCAACTCTGCGTCTAGGGCAGCACGGGCGAGGGATAGCTCCAATTCATCCCGCTGTTCAGAGATCGATTTAGGATCAGCACCATCCAACTCTGCGCCGAAATAGCGTGGATGAACGTCGCCGCCGCCGGACAGGATCAGCCCGTCCAGATGGGCCACTAGTTCATTGGGCAGGCGACCCAGTGTATCTGGAACGAACGCCGTGCCGTCGGGCAAGGTGGCCGGTTCGTCCGGCGAGAGCAACACCGGGGTTGCACCCAACTCCCGCAGCATTGCCAGATAGTTGCGGGTATTCTTCTCCACCCAATCTGCACTTCCGTGTTTGGTGGTCAGGCCGATGAGCGGTGGACGGGGTGGGCTTGTTTGCATTGAAGTGTGCCTTGTTGGACAGGTGTGATTCCGGTTTGACAGCACCACAAATATACCCGAAGTGAGGGTTATCACGCCATTTTCGTATCTTCTTAATAGTTGGGGGAACAGCCCGGTTTATTGAGAAGTCGCCCATTTCCTTGCAAAGAGGAGATCAGAAACGCGTTATCGAATCCCCGCAGGCTGTGGTACAATTCAGCCACATCTTCCATCCTCCTAAACCGGATTTGTACTGATGACCACAACCACAGTTCGCATCCCCCAGAGGGTTGATCCCCTTGCCACAGAACATCGACACTACCTGCGGCGCGCGCTGCTTTTGCTCCGCCCCTATTGGAAGCTGACGGGCGGAGCCTACGCGGGGTTGATTGGAATCACACTCATCACCCTGGCGACACCCCAGTTCATCCGCTGGATCATCGATCAAGGCATTGGCGCAGGCGACACCCGCTTGCTCACCTGGGCGGTGCTGGCCTTACTGGGGCTGACAGTTGTGCGGGGTATCTTCACCTTTTTCCAGGGCCGCTGGACCGAAGTGGCCTCGCAGAGTGTGGCCTACGATCTGCGCAACGCCATGCTCGATCGCCTTAGCCACCTGTCGTTTGCCTACCACGACCGCACAGAATCGGGCCAGCTTTTGTCCCGGGCCATGCAGGATGTGGAGCGCATCCGTTTTCTTACCGGGCGGGCGGTGCTGGGACTGGTCAATGCGGTAGTTCTGCTGATTGGCACAGCCATCGCCCTCTTTGTCATGAACCCCCAATTGGCTTTGTTGGCCCTGTTGACAATGCCCCTGTTGGCCTGGCAAGCAACCCGTTTTGGCGTCCACTTTCGCCCGCTGTCGCTCTCCATCCAACAGCAGATGGCGGTGCTGACCACCCGCCTGGAACAAAATTTGCGGGGAGCACGCATTGTCAAAGCCTTTGCTCAGGAGGAT
>JAHEML010000707.1:0-1428 GCA_024643705.1 Caldilineaceae bacterium
CCCAATTCTCACACGGTTCCGCCCACCATGGGTCGGCCTCACCAGCTTTACGACTTTGCAGGACTACCTGGGAAGCGGTGTAGTTTCGCGCTTCGGCCTCCCCTAAATAAGCGGTGTATTCGTGCCCGGCCAGCACAGGGCGATACAGGGTCAGGTATCCCAACAGCAGCATCAGTACAGCCACCGCTGCCGCCAGTCCGACGGCACCGCGACTCCCTACTGGCCCAAAAGACGCGTGACGCACCGCTGCCGCATCCGCTTGCTCGCCGTTCTCCACCACATTAAGCAACAGGGCGACAAGCAACCAAAGCAGTCCTGCGACCCCTGGGAGCCCGATCCCACCGGCGGCCAATAAATTGACCAGCAGCGTTCCCGCGGCAGCCAGCACCGGGCCGGCAGGAAGACACCCGCCGAGCACCCACGGCTGAACGAACCAGATCGTCAATAGCATGGCAGGCAGCGCCACCCACAGCATGTCGATTATCGGCGATTGTCCGCCAATCCATCCTGCCGGGTACGCCAGGAGAAATCCAATACCTGCCCCGATGTAGATGGGCCCGATGTAGATGGGCCCGGCGTTGATGGACATTGTCACCGCCGGCTCCACCAGGGGTGCTGCCGATCCAGCGTCTGGCGGATCGCGGTACCTGTGCACGCGCCACAGCAATATGAGACCAACCAGCAGGAACAAAGCTATCGCCGGCAAGCCTGCAGTCGCCGCCACCTCCACCAGAAAGTTGTGAGGATCGGCAATCGTCTCGCTCGATTCGGGCAACTTATATTGGGTGTAGTAGTCCTTGAAATTCCCCGGCCCACATCCCCACCAGGGGTGATCCGCGATCATCCCAGTCGATGCTTGCCAATATTCGAATCGATAGAGCAACGACTTGGAGGCTTCGGTCAGTACCTGGCGATCGAGCCCGCCATACATCGAGAGGAAGACGCAGATCACGATCAAGCCGGACACGCCGGCAGCCAACCGACGCCACCGCAACCAGACGCGCGGCACGGCTTTCGAGACAGCCAGCCAACTCAAACCAGCAATGGCGGCCAAATACCCTGCGCGACTTTTGGTCAGCAGGAGGCAGGCCAGCACAAGCCCAGCCGCGACCAGCGTACCGGCGACCTTCGCGGCCGGCACCCGTCCTCCCGATTGCGGCGACGGCTCTTCCTGCCGAGATTGTTCCTGCAGCGATCGGTACAGTGGGGCAGCCAGGCCCGCCAGCAGGACCAGACATGGCGCCAGGAACCCAGCCAGCGAATTGGTCAGCGCAAAGGGACCAGTCGGCTCGGTACTTGCCAAGCGATCCTCAAAATGGCGGCGTTGGGGCGAGCCCAGTGGTGCGTAGATCCCTGCATCACTCAAGACACGGTCAGGATGCGCTTTGTATTGCGCTCTCTGTTGCGGATAGATGTACGCGGTTTGAT
>JAHEML010000707.1:1438-2858 GCA_024643705.1 Caldilineaceae bacterium
TTGATAGATGCCGAAAGAGGCCAACCCGACGGCCATTGCGATCACGACGCTCATCACCGCTCGTTGTTCCACATTGCTGCGCACCAACTGCCGCACAGCAAAGAACAGCAGCCCGAACGAGACCCACAACCACAAAGCGTTGAGGGTCGGGCGGGCGTGCCCCTGGTGCATCATGATCACCGCACTCAGGCTATGCACACAGAGAAACAAGCCCAAGGCAGCCCCGGCCGGCCCCACGTGCCATAGCGGTTGGGTACCGAGCAGACACCGCATCAGCCAGGCGACGGTGAGCAAGAGCCAGGCCATGATCAGCACCACGTGCGACCCGAACGCAACGGCCGCCTCGCTGGCGATCAAGGGCGTTGCCACAAACAGTGCGATTGCGGCGCCGAGCAAGAGCGAGTGCGAGCGGTGCATCCACAGCTCCCGAGCCGCCGCGTCTGCAGCCTCGGTGGCCAACTCGGTAGCCGATCGCGTTTGTCGTCGAACAGATTTCTTCACGAATTCAGCTTCCGGCGGGCGGTCGTTTCCAAAATCGCAATCAAACACAGAATGCTGACAATCATCAGCACGACCACCACAGCGCCGAACAGATCGACGCGATTCAACAGCAAGGCTCCCAAACCGCAGGTCCCCGTCGTCAGGTAGATGGTCAGCACCGCTTGGCCCTTGGTCAGTCCCAGGTCAACCAGTCGATGTGAAAAGTGACATTTATCGGCCTCAAACGGACTGCGTCCTTCCCGCAACCGAATCCAAATGACGGTGATCATGTCGTACAGCGGTACCGCCATGACGCACAGGGGGGCCAACACCGCGTGTGGGCGGACGCCGCGATATTCGGTAAATGTCGCCAGCAAAGTCGCCACCGCAATGCAAAAACCGACGAAATAGCTCCCCGCATCGCCCATAAAGATGCTGGCCGGCGGCCGGTTGTGCCAGAGGAAACCGAGCAGTGATCCTACTAGCACCAACAAGAAGCCCGCGACAAAGATCTGGGGCTGGCGTGTTTGCGGATCCAAAGTCAACAACAGCACCGCCGCTAACATGGCGGCAGCGATGGCGGCAATCCCCGATGACAAACCATCCATGTTGTCCAACATGTTGAAGGAGTTGATCAGCGCCACAATCCACAACACCGACAACATATAGGTGATCCACGGTAACTCGATGAATGCCGTGAGTCGCCAGCCTTGCCACACCACACAGACCACGGCCACCAGGAACTGAATCCCCAACCGCAACTTCCACCCCAAGCCGCGGCGATCGTCGAGCAAACCAACCACCATCAAGACCGTTCCACCCCCCAACAGCACCCATAGCTTGGCCGACTGGTATACCAGTCCATCCAGGTGTGGGCGCACGAAACTGGGAGTCCACGCCGCGATGGTTGCTCCCACATCCCCCCCCAGACCGTAGAGCC
>JAHEML010000708.1 GCA_024643705.1 Caldilineaceae bacterium
ACTGTTGCAGGAATCCCCCCAACGCGCTGATTTGCAGTCGGGTTTGCTCGAGTCGTTATGGCGGGCTGGTTCGTATGACAATGCGTTGCCATTGGCGGCCCGCATGATACACCGGGAGCCAAACCTGTTGATCGGCTGGAGTGTTTCGGCTCAACTGGGCGATGAAACAGATCGAGCGTTGGCCCAGGCACCCCTGGCCGCGTTAGACGCAGACGGTGAGTATTTGGCCTTACGTTTTGGGGCAGTGCTTACCCCAGACAAACCAACGTTGATTGGTGTATCAGGCGATGAGGCCCGTTGGCTGAGCCGACAGGCCGCGCATGGAATGGCCGAAAATTAGGTAAAACAGGGTGGATCGGGTAAGGTGCTTGATCGGGACGGTGTCTCGACAGGCAAAAAGCAGAGAACCGGACACCACCTTTCAACCGTTAGAAGAACAATCGCAATAGAACCATTGGGAGAGATTGAATGGAACGGACATTTGTCATCATCAAGCCAGACGGGGTACAACGGGGACTGATCGGGGAGATTGTCGGTCGTTTCGAACGACGGGGGCTGAAAATTGCTGCGATGAAATTTCTGCAGGTGAGCGACGATCTGGCTCGCCAGCACTACGCAGTCCACGAAGGCAAGCCCTTTTATGCCGGATTGATCGAATATATCGTCAGCGGGCCGGTAGTTGCGCTTGTGCTGGAAGGAACCGGTGCCATCACCGTGGTGCGCAAGATGCTGGGCGCAACCAAACCGGGCGAGGCAGAATTGGGGTCGATCCGGGCTGATTTTGGCCTGGAAATTGGCCGTAACCTGGTGCATGGCAGCGACGGCCCCGATACAGCCGCCAGCGAGATTGCGCTTTGGTTTGGCGAGGATGTGATCACGTGGGAACGCGCCACAGATAAGTGGATTTTTGAGTAGAAGCGGTTGGCAAACGTCGCCCTTTTGCTTGCGAAAAGAGATGAAACAAAAAAACGTGAGATCGCTGAGCGATCTCACGTTTTTTTGTTTCATGCTTCCTTTTTTACAGAATCTTCATTACCACATTGCCCTTATTCCACAATTCTTCCAAGTTGTAGAATTCACGGGATTCCTCGGTGAACAGGTGCAGGATCACATCTCCATAGTCTAGCAACACCCAACCACCGCCGCTTTCTTGCATTCCCTCGTGGTTGAGCGGACGCACCCGCTGCTGAATGTGGAGCTTTTCGTGCAGGTCTTCGCGGATGGCGTTGCCCTGACGCTCGTTGTCCATGGTGGCAATCACAAAATAGTCGGCGATAGATGTCTGCTCGCGTACATCCAGCAGCACAATCTCTTCCGCCTGTTTTTCCTCGATCAACTCTACAATTTGTCGTGCCAATTCGTTGCTGTTCAGGATTCCCTCCTCCGGGCGAAACATCTACTCTCACTGCACGTAGTGTAGCACAGGTGGGCTGTGCTCTCAACCGTGGGCAAGCGTTGCAATGAAATTGCAATGAAATGGAGCGCTTGGAATTGATAGTCAGCCGATTAGTTGGTAGAATGTCAGAGACTGTGTGTCGATGTAGTGTACACTTTTTCTGCTGATCACAGCCCCATTTGTGCCTGTTGTTCTTTGACAAACCTGCGCGATAGACAGGAGACCCAATGTCCTCCAAACTCCATCGTTTACAATCAATGGCCCTTCTTATCCTGCTTGTTTGGATGATGGCCTTTCCCCTCGCGGCCAGCGCCCAAGAAAAATCTTTGGTTTGGGAGCGTTTCGATGTGGACATTTTGGTGAAGAGCGATGGCACTTTCGATGTGGCCGAGCATCAACGGATTCACTTTACGGCTGGCACATTTACCTTTGGCTTCCGCGAAATTCCCATCAACAACTTTGGGCGCATCGACAATTGGACTCTTAGCGACAGCAGCGGCAATGTCTACCAACTATCCACCGACAGCGCTCAACCCTACACCTTCAGCGTGGTTGGCAGCAGCTACAGCTACGTGATCCGCTGGTACTTCCCCCCGGCCACCAATGAAAGCGAAACATATACCCTGGGCTACACCGTCCACGATGGCCTGCGCCTGTATGACGGTGGTGACCAACTCTGGTGGAAAGCGATCTACAGCGACCGGAGTTTCCCCGTGTTGGACGGACGCGTGAACGTGACTGTACCCGCCGATATTCAGGAATGGTCGGCCTATATCAACTCTTTGGATGCCAAGAACTCAGCCTCGGCTACCGTGCTGGAAGGGCGCAAGACAATCGTTTTTGACTTGGACAGACGGCTCAACAGCGGGCAGGATTTCGAGGTGCGGGTGCAGTTTCCCCACGGTGTTGTCGCCGGAACCGTGCAAAGTTGGCAGTCCCGCGCGGATCAACAGGTGGCCGCCCAGGAAGCACAACAGGAATACCTGGACACTTGGGGACCCATCTCGACAATTGGTTTTGGCGCATTGGGGGCACTCTTCCTCTTTGGCGGCCCCGCCCTGCTCTATCTGCTGTGGTACAAACAGGGGCGCGACAAACCTGTCAACATCGTCGCCGACTATCTGCCCGAACCGCCCGACGATCTGCCCCCCGGTATCGCTGGCGTGCTGCTGGATGAACAGGCGGATATGGAAGACATCATCGCCACGTTGGTCGATCTGGCTCGACGCAAGGCCATCAGCATCACAGAAGAAAAGCAGGGGCGCTTTCTCACCTCGACCGATTTCATCTATCGCCGAGAGCGAGATGATGTGAAGTTAAGTGCCTTTGAAGCGCAATTGCTCAAAAGCATTTTTGGCAGAAAAACAGAAGTTGAACTATCGGATCTAAAGGACAAGTTTTATACAAAGATTCCAGAGCTGAAAAAGGCGCTCTACGAAGACGTGACCGAACGGCAGCTAT
>JAHEML010000709.1:0-1254 GCA_024643705.1 Caldilineaceae bacterium
AGGTTGGTGGTTTGTAGCACAATTGATTCAAAGTGCGGTCATTGTGGCATGGTGTCGGGTTTGCGGCTGGGCATTGGCTGGTGACGGCGGAATTTCCTGGCTTTTGACGCTTGTGCTCTTCCTCGCCACATATACTCAACATCCTGTTTTTTATGATACCCGCTTTACAGCACTAGCACTGGCATGTTTTGCCTTCGGATTTTATATGCGTAATACGCGTGCCATGTGGTTGTCTACGGTGGCTGCATTGGTTACCCGCGAAACAGCAGGCCTAACTCTATTTATGTTTGGATTGATGGGTACACTCACCCCCGTCATTCGTAAGACTGCATTGTTGATTGCACTCATTGGGATTCTTTGGTTTGGGGGCAGCTATGGTCTGATGCGGTTAAGTGGTGGTCCCGATTCGACAGTTCGATTTCCTGAATGTTTGTCGGGGCGTGGTGTTGACGCTTTGTCGTTTGGTTGTGTCACATCGAGTCTGGCAGAGGATTCGCAGTTAAAGCTTGCATATACGCTTCGTCTGCTCCGATTCGCGCCTACGTTGACCGCATTGCCTAGCATCGTTGCCGCACTACCCGATTTGGCATTGGCTTGGTTGTCTCAAGAAGGCGTACTGTATAGCATGAATTGGCACTACTTTATGCAACCGCTGGGAATCCTGTTGATCGGGGCCGGAGCAAGAAAACGACAAGAATGGAAGACATCCACGCAACGGATTGTTCTTTTGCAATGGATTCTTGCATCATGTCTTTGGCAATTTGTTACATTATTTCATCCTCGCCTGTTTTGAATCGAGCCTCGCCCATGCACATTGTCCTAGCTAACCAGTGGTATCCGCCAGAGAGCGGCTGGGGTGGCGTGGCAATGTACAACTACACCCTGGCATCGGCGTTGTTGCGTCTGGGCCATCGGGTTACCGTCATCGCCGCCCGCTACGACGAAGCCGTTTCTCCGGTCACAGAGCGAGACGGTATTCGGATTATCCGCCTGTTGGTCCGCGACAGTTACCGTTGGCGCAGACTGCCCTGGCTGGGGCGTTATGTCCGCCCGTTGCAGCAGTGGCTCTACAGTCGGCAGGTGAACCAAGCCCTCCACAGGCTCTATGTGGACAATCCCTTCGATCTGGTGGAGTTTGCCGAAGTCAACGCCGAGGGCTTTGTTTATGTGCGCAAGCCACTCACACCCACTGTGGTGCGCTGCCACACCCCAACCTTTGTGCTGCGCGACTACTACACCCAAGCCGAAATGCCC
>JAHEML010000709.1:1264-2857 GCA_024643705.1 Caldilineaceae bacterium
CGCATGGAGCAGTCGTGTATTCGCCGCGCCACAGCCTTGACAGCACCCTCTCGCCATATGGCCCACACCATCGCCGTACGTATGGACTTGCCAGCCGAGCGATTGACCGTCATCCCAAACCCGGTGGATGTGGGGGCCTTTGCTGTGGATCGCACGAGAATAGAGACGAGAATAGAAACGAGAATAGAAACGAGAATAGAAACGTCCAAAGAGACGGTTGTTCTGCATGTGGGCCGCTTGGATCGCACCAAAGGAATCGAGGTATTGGCCCATGCCATCCCAGCCGTTCTGGATGAATACCCCAACACTCGATTCGTCTATGTGGGTGACGACCGCCCCACGGGCCAGGGTGACACCTGGCGACAACGGTTGATGACCTACTTCACCCAGACTGGGGTAGCTGGACAGGTCACATTCACCGGCCCGGTGGACCATGCCGTGCTGCTGGATTGGTATGCGCGTGCCGACATCGTTGTCGTACCTTCCCTGCTCTACGAGAGTTTCTCGTATACTGTGGCCCAGGCAATGGCGGCAGGGTTGCCCGTTGTGGCGTCGGATATGGGTGGTATCCCCGAAACCATAGGTCAGGCCGGTCTCGTTGTCGCCGCGGGAGATACCCGTGCTCTGGTCGAGTCACTCAAGCGTCTTGTTGGCGACCCCGCCTTGCGGGTTCAAACAGGCCGGGCAGCGCGCACGAAAGCACAAACGGAATTTGACGCGCTTGCGGTAGCCCAGAAGAGCGTGCAACACTATGCCGAGATCATAGCGTCCGTTTCATCCGTTGCCATTGCAACCGGGCCAGAACTGTGAAGCCCCGGTTGCTCTATGTTTCACCTTTCTGCGAGAACCCTGCCACCAGCGGAGCCTCCCAGCGTTCGATGGCCTTGGTCGAGGCCCTTGCCCATGACTACACCGTCACCCTTCTCACCTATCGCCCAGGGGACGCCGACTCATTGTCGATCTGGTGTCAAGAGCGCACCATCGATCTGGCCTGGTTCAGCCGTGCCGCTGGGTATGGCCGCAGGCTTGGGCTGATTGGTCGAGTGCTGGCCCACCAACCCCCCGGCTTTTCCACCCACGACCATGCCGGGATCGTTGCTGACATTGATCAGCTTTGGCAATCCACCGGCCCATTTGACTGCCTGTTTTTTGCTACCCAACTGATGGGTCAAGCCCTGCTCTATGGTCGTTGGCCCGCCTATCACATTCTCGATCTGTACGATGTCTACACAACCATCGCCAAGGAAAAGCATCGCCAGGTCTCTCCCATTCGCCCGTACCATTGGCTCTATCGCTTTGAATTTCTGCGGATAAGAAAGTATGAGCGAAGAATTTTCAACCGTGCGCACTGCATTATCACCACGTCCGAAGCCGAACGGCTTTTTGTTGCCAGTCAGGTTAGTGAGAAACCGGTAGTCACCATACCCAATGGTATTCGCATACCCGATGAGCGTTCACAGGGCTTGAAAAAGCAGGTTATCACTGTTGGCAGCCACCATTATGGACCTAATTTCGAGGGTGCCAGCTGGTTCTATCAAGAGGTTTGGCCGCTGGTTCGTGATCAGGTGCCCGATGGCCGCTGGGTTGTCATCG
>JAHEML010000710.1 GCA_024643705.1 Caldilineaceae bacterium
CCCGAACCGTCCCTCTTGAGCGCGGCTGGGCAGGTGATGGATGTGATCTTGACTTCGGCTGTGTGGATTTGGCTAACCTGTGGCTCGTTGGTTTTCTTTGCTGTGGCCGGTGTCATTGCCGGGATTAGTTTCAACCGCCAAAACAAGCAGCGCTTTGATCTCTATGATATTGTCCCCGAAGAAGACACCCATGCGGGTAAAGGCGATAGTTCTTCCCAGGGACAGGGTCGGTCGGATGAAGATTCCTGGCCCTCGTCATTGCCCTAATGAACCCTGCCGAAAATGGTTGATTGGATGGATCGTCCCTTCACCCAATCAACCAGTGAACCAATCAACCAACCAATGACCCACTTCACTATCACCGATCTCACCCCAACCATGACCGCCCAAGTGGCCCAGGCCGCGGCCCTGTTGCACCGGGTCTTTGCACCCCAAGACTCCTGGGTGCTCCTGGCCGAGGCCGAGCAGGAAGTGGCCGAGATGCTGGCCCCGGATCGTATTCTGCGTGTGGCCTTGGCTCAGGGGCAGGTGATCGGCTGGATTGGCGGTATTCCCGGCTACGACGGCAACGTCTGGGAACTGCATCCCCTGCTGGTTGCGCCCGAATGGCAGGGCAACCGGGTAGGCGCAGCCCTGGTAGAGGATTTCGAAGCACAGGTACTGGTAAGGGGTGGACTGACGATTCAACTGGGCACGGATGATTTGACCGAAGCCACGTCTCTTTCCCATGTGAATCTGTACAAAGAGACATGGAGCAAAATACGCGACATTCGTAATCTAAACCACCACCCCTTTGAGTTTTACCAGAAACAGGGCTACACGATCATCGGCGTTGTACCCGACGCCAATGGTCGAGGCCGACCGGATATATTGATGGGTAAGCGGATCGGATGATGAACCGGGACAAAGAAATCGCCACCCCGCGGCAGGGAGACGGCGAACGGGTTGCGCTGTTGCTCTTAATCCTGGGTGCATTTGCCTGGCGGCTGGTGGGGTTGACAACCCAAAGCCTGTGGCGGGACGAAGTGGACGTGATCTGGCTGGCCTTGCGCCCCCTACGCGAGACGGCATCCATGTTCATCTCCCCCGCGCAGAATGGGCCGCTCTACTTGTTGCTCGTGCGCCCCTGGTTCGCCCTGGCTGGCACGTCGGAGTATGCCCTGCGCTACACATCTGCTCTGTTCAGCTTGTTGGCGATTGGGCTGATCTGGCAGGTAGCCCGGCGTTTGCTCCCCAGCAGCGGGCGCGTCGCTATGACCAATACGCCTCTGCTCGCGGCCCTTTTGCTGGCCCTGCACCCTTATCAACTCTGGTACAGCCAAGAGGGCAAGATGTATGCTCTGGTGGTGGTGCTGACGCTGCTATCCACTTGGACTTGGCTGGAGGCCATGCGTCTGGGCACGGGGTGGCGCTGGGCACTCTATCTGATCGTTACGTCTGTCTGCATCTACACCCATCTGCTCACAGCGCTGATCATCCCGATTCACTTTGTCTGGTTCCTGCTGGCGCAGCCTCTCGACCGTCAACGCTGGCGGGGCTATCTGGTTACACTCGGCGGCTTTGTTCTGCCCTATCTGCCGCTGATTTGGTGGCAGTGGCACTATCTCACCACCCTCGATTACAACACCGGCTATCGTTTCACCCCGTTTACCGATGTAGTACGGGTGCTGCTGTTGGATCACGCGGGCGCTGCCCATGTTCAGCATTCGATCTATTGGATTGTGCCTGTGGTATTTTTGGTGTTAGGCGGGCTGCTGGTGGGCGCAGCCGAACATGAGGATGGAAGCCCGAAGCCCAGAACATTGCCCATAACTTCTGCCCGTCGGGTTGGGATGCTTGCCATCTGGTTGGTGGGGCCTGTCCTCCTGCTTCACGGTGTCAGCACCATCAAGCCCCTTTTTGTAGATCGCTACTTGATCTGGATCGGCCCTGCTTTTGTTCTATTGCTGGCATTGGGATTGCGGGTTGTCTACCACAGTGGGGGGAAAGTGGCCCGGATCGGGGCGGGGGTGCTGCTCGCTTTTGTGGTGGGGCTGTGGATATTCAACGGGTGGCAACAGACAACGACACCCAACAAGACCCAATTGCGCGAAACCATCGCCTTTGTGGCCGAGCGTCGCCAGCCAAATCAATTGCTCATTTTGCAGATACCCCATACCCACTACGCCTGGCGCTACTATACCAGCAACTTCGGCAGTACTCCCTTTGCCGAAAGCAAGGTCCGGCTGACCCCCTGGGCCGAAGGGTTGTGGACCCAAAACAGCCTTTCCGACGAGCAAGCCCAGGCAGAAGTCGATGGAACCATGCGACGCATGACCGCCGGTTTCCGCGAAACATGGGTGATCCTGGTGGAGGCAGATTCGTGGGACAGCCGGGGATTGATGACAGCCTGGCTCGACCAAAACGGAACGCTGAGCGAGCAGAAGACGTTTCATGGGATCGAGGCGCGCCACTATCAGTTAGATTTTTCAGGGCGGTGAGCGGACGAAACACGCCGGTTTCTCATGCCAAATTGGTCACAATCTGTATTGATCAGAATGAGGGTGGAATGTCATTTTTTACTGCAAAGGGACAAAAAAGCAAAGTTGTAGAGGCTTGGAGCGGTAGAATTCGTTCTTTGTCTCTCAGCCTCTCAGCTTCTTTGCAGTAAATTTTCTACCACCTGATTGATCACTCCAGAATCCGAGTCCTTTTTAATTGTCAGCAAATTTAATTGTCAGCGAGGAAAAATGTATCCCAATTCACCCAACCGAGGCTGGAAATCCCTGAGCCAAACCCAGCAGATCGTCGTGATCGTCGTTGGCGCGCTTGTGCTCTATGCATTGTTGTCTGGGGTAAGCTCCATTGGCCG
>JAHEML010000711.1 GCA_024643705.1 Caldilineaceae bacterium
CTCGATGCTCTCCAAATCCAGTGCCGGCACTTCGACTGTGGCCAATACTGTGCTAGACTCCATTTCAACTCCTTGTCTTGGTGGTGGCTTTGTTGGCAAACAAATTCTACCAAGCAAGGAGTTACTTCTTTCTATTCTTTATCCCTTCTATGACTTTTGAGAAGCCCTGGTCGCCAGCCGTGCTTTTGTTTACAAAACAGGTAAGAAAAAAGTGAAATAATGATGAATTGGTCAGATCGCTCCAAATCGATCAGCAGAATTTTTCTCAGAATTCTGCTTGTACTCTCGCTGTTGCCCCTGTCGGTGCGGCCCGGATCAGCCAATACACACCAGGCCGACCCGATGACAGAGCCGCCCACAACCGCAGACCAGCCTCTGCAAACAGATGCCCCTATCCTATCGGCCAGCGCCTCTGTATCGCCATCATTCCTCGCGTCGGCCGGGTCGGTGACCTATCATGTTACTGGTATCAACAGCGGTGATATAGGCGGTTCTAATTTTCGGGTCTCGTTTACCCTTCCCAATGGGTTCAGCTATCGATCGGGCACAACCCAATTGCGCATCAATGATGCCCTGATCAGCACAGCCAACCCCAGCATCAGCGGCAACACCCTCACCTTTGCTGCTCAGCCTTTGCCTGCCAGACGCAACGATTCCTATTTTGGTATCAACACCTTTGTCCAGGAAGCATGTGGTAATCAACAGTACCTCAATTGGCAATTGGACCGAGCAAAAAGTCTGATTGGCTGGCATGGGTATGTCAAGCAACTCTTTTATGGTATCCGTCCTGAAACCCAAGACCCAAAACAGTGCTGGATCGACTTTGTCAACGGAGCCTACGATCGAGGCTTGCAGCCCATTATCCGTCTTCAAGGTGTCTTCAACGGCAACCATTGGGAGAAACCCACCGACGTCGCCGGGCTTTCTGCCGCATTTAAGCGGATGGTGCAGGGGCTGCCCAAGCGCAGCGGATTCAAACTCTATATACAGATTTGGAATGAGCCTAACCTGAATGTGGAATGGAGTGGTCAGGCCAACCCGAAGTAATATGGCGAATTTCTCGTGGCCGCGTCCAACGCCATCCGCAGCATCGGTGACAGCCGGGTTGTGCTGATGAATGGCCCCCTAAGCCCAGGCGGCAACATTAGCCCCATCAACTTCAATTATCAGATGTTCCGGGATGTGCCAGCCAGCTTGTGGGCATGGGATGTGTGGGGATCCCATCCCTATCCAGCCAACCATCCACCCGAATACAACATTCACCGGGGTTCCGCCACCTACCCCCAATTGACCATCGATTCGTACCAAAAAGAGGTAGAGCAGATTGCAGCCTGGGGACGCAAAGGCATCAAAGTGATGCTGAGCGAGACAGGCTACGAATTGTGGAACAACACCTTCGGCTGGGAAGGCTACCCCGCGGTAGACGAATGGCTGCGCGCCGACTACATGGTTCGATCCTACACCGACTATTGGAAGGGGTGG
Source organism: Caldilineaceae bacterium (assembly GCA_024643705.1). Taxonomy (GTDB): domain Bacteria; phylum Chloroflexota; class Anaerolineae; order Caldilineales; family Caldilineaceae; genus JACQGT01. The sequence continues at coordinate 1,483 of JAHEML010000711.1, forward strand.
GCAGAGATCGTGGGTGTCGCCCCCTTCGAATTGAGCGATCCCACAAATGTCTGGACAAACTGGAACTGGATTGATGGCAAAGGCGATTCGTATGGCAACCCCCGCCCTCAATATGTGCGGGTGCGAGACAATGTGGACAAGGGCAATCCCTTTGCCAGCAGCCGGATCGATGTCACCTTTCAGGCGTGGACCAGCAGCGTGGCCGGTAGCTATTATGCCACCCTCAATGCCAGCGCCTCTAATGCCGGTGTCAGCGGAAACGGCCTGGCCGCGCCTGTCACCATCAATTCGACCCTGTCTACCCCAACACCCACCTTTACAGTTGGGCCAACCCGGACATCCACACCGACAAAAACACCCGGCCCCAGCTTCACATCTACGTCAACCCGGACTTCTACACCGATACCAACCAACACATCAGTACCAACCAATACACCAACGCCAACCGCTACATCAACAGCTACTCCAACCGCAACACCTACAGAAACAGCCACACCGGCAGAGACAGAGACACCCACGGCTGATCCGGGCGCAACCGCAACATCTACAGATATACCCACGCCGACAGATGATCCAGGCGCAACATCAACAGCCACCGAAACACCAACGCCTGCCCCAGATGCAACCGATACACCAACAACTACTCCGACCGTAGTCACACCTACAGAAACACCTAGAGAAACTGCCACACCAGCAGATACAGAGACACCCACGGACACGCCCACACCTACACCCACACCCGTCCCCACCATCGAATTGGGCGTTCTGGCTGTGGTGACAGTGGGCCAGCAGCCCCACGGGATAACAGTAGACAGCACCAACCGGCTGGTCTATGTGGCGAACCATCGCAGCAACAATGTCTCTGTGTTGGATGCCGATACTCTGGAGCTTGTCGACAGCATCAGCTTGGGAGACAGCGTAGGACCAAACGGACTGGTTGTCATGACGGATACACAGCAGCTTTTTGTAGCGGCCAAATTCTCCAGCGATCTAACCAAAGTGGATGCGTCCAATGCGATGACACACACCATTTGGTGGCGCGCACCCACCGGCAACCAGCCCAATGGTGTAGCCTTGCATAGCAAACTACCCTTGGCCTATATCGCCAACTACGGCAGCAATACCCTGACAGCCATCGAGCTAAATAATGGCGGAACCCTGGATGTACCCGCAGGCGACCAACCCAGCTTCCTGGTCTTCGACGACATCAGCGAACGCCTCTACGTCTCCAATCATTTGGATGGTTCGCTCAGTGTTTTTGACTGGCAAGGTAAAGAGCTGCACCACCTGATATTGGGGGCCGGTTCCTATGGGCTGTCTTTCGACAAAGAAGCCCGCCGCCTTTACATGGCCAATAGAGA
>JAHEML010000712.1 GCA_024643705.1 Caldilineaceae bacterium
CTGGTATTGCAACCCCAAAATCACCGATGTCATGGGGATGGCCGTGCCGATGACCCCCAACACAGCCGCGTGTTTCCACAGATAGAGGCTGCGGGGCCAGGCCCTGGAGCCGACAAAGAGATACGCCGCCAGATGTAACGAAGCTGCAATTGCCAAACGCAGCGAAGTGTAGACCCTGGGGTCGAATTGCCCCACGCTGAAGCGAGAAACCACCAACGACGAGCCAAAGAGCAGACCGAGGAAAAGGACGTAGGGAGCAGCTGAGCGACGAAGGTTCAAAAGGAAAGTTCTCCTGTGGGTGGCGGCAGGTGTGCCACCATTGGCCCGTTGATTCTTGGGGATTTGTGTCAAAATACGGTACAATTCCAGGGTTATGACAATCTCCGAATGGTAGCGTGCAGTTTGGAATTGTGCAACCTGGCCTGCACGCCACAGCCAACAACATCGCCCTTCTATGCTGCTTGTCTCTCTCACCGCTCTCTTTATATCCGGCATTCTTCTCTGGCTCGTCCGCCCCCACAACAAACCAATCGTAGGCTGGTTGTCGATTTTGCCACCAGGCCTGATCACTACCTGGCAGGTGTTGCGTATCCCAGAAATTGCCCAGGGTGATTTCTACGTCGAACGCTGGCAGTGGATGCCCAGCCTGGGGCTGGAGATCAGCTTTCGGCTCGATGGGCTGGCCCTCTTGTTCGGGCTTGTTGTAGCAGGTGTGGGCGCCGCGGTTGCGCTCTATACTCACTATTATCTGGAAAATGAACCCCGTCAGGGTTATTTTTATCTGGCCTTGTTTGCGTTTATGGCAAGCATGCTTGGGCTGGTTTGGGCCGACAATCTGCTCACACTTTTCGTCTTTTGGGAAGGTACGAGCATCACCAGCTATCTGCTTATCGGCTACGACTACGAAAGCGCCCGGGCCAGGGCAGGCGCACGCAATGCGCTCATTATCACTGGTGCGGGTGGACTGGCGATGCTCTTTGGGCTGATTCTCCTGGGGCAGAGCGCAGGCACATACAGCATTTCCCAGATCATCGCTGCCGGTGGGTTACGCGAGAGCATCTATTACACGCCAGCCGTTATCCTTATTTTTGCCGGTGCTTTCACCAAATCGGCCCAATTCCCCTTCCATTTCTGGTTGCCGGGAGCCATGTCTGCCCCAACGCCCGCCAGTGCTTATCTCCACTCGGCCACCATGGTCAAAGCTGGTATTTTTCTGCTGGCACGGCTGCACCCGGCCCTCAGCGACACCCCCCTCTGGTTCTGGGGGTTGCTGATTTTCGGCGGCATCACCATGTTGATTGGAGCATTTTTTGCCATTGGCAACTACGATGTCAAAGCCCTGCTCGCCTATGCCACCGTGAGCCAGTTGGGTATTTTGACCATGCTTTTGGCCTTTGGCAGCGAATACGCTGTTCTGGCGGTGGTGGTTGGTATTTTGGCCCACGCGCTCTACAAGGGGCCGCTCTTTTTGGTGGCAGGGATTGTAGATCACGCCACGGGTACGCGGGACATGCGCCGCCTGGCCGGGCTGCTACGGGCGATCCCCCTGGCTGGGATTGTGGCGCTGCTTGCCATTGTTTCGATGGCAGGGCTGCCACCCACCTTTGGCTTCCTCGCCAAAGAGCTGCTGCTGGAAAGCGGTTGGAAGGCGATTGGTTCTGGCGAGCAAGTAGCGGGTTGGCTCGTTTTTGGCGGGGGCACGCTGGCTGGCGCACTCTTTGTGGCCTATAGCCTGACTCTGCTTTGGGAGGTCTTTCTGCGCCGGGAAGCCGACGTTGACGATGAAGCCCACGTACATCATCCACCCGCGTTTGCCTTTGTTCTGCCCCCTTTGCTCCTGGTTCTACTAGGGACAGCCGCTCCATTTCTGCTTGGTCCTTTGGCCCAGTTGGTCGACCCCGCGGCCACAGCCATCAGCGCGGAAACAATTCACAGCCACTTTGCCCTGTGGCATGGGTTTACACCGGCATTCATCGCTAGCTTGACGGCGATTGGCACGGGTATTTTGCTCTTTTTCGGTCGGCGCAGTTATCGCCGCTTCCTGGCGCTACTGCCATCAAATCTACGGGGAATCGTCCTGTTTCAGCGCTCGCTGGATGGACTGTATGCGGTGGCGGACCGAACAGCGCGGATGGTGCAGGGGCACACCCTGGCCGCCCAAGCTGCCGCTGTTCTGCTTGTGGCATTTCTGCCTGTGTTGGCGGCACTCACCTACGCGCCATTGAGCACCCTCTTGCCCACAATCGGAGAAAATCCCCTGGGTTGGCCGGAGATGATCCTGGCGCTCTTGCTGATTGTGGCGGCATGGGTCACCGTGCGGGTAGAAAACCGCATGAGCGCGATCATCAGCCTGGGTGTTGTGGGCGTCACAGTCACACTATTCTATGTCTTCTTTAGTGCGCCAGACCTTGCGCTGACCCAATTGCTGATCGAAGTGCTGACTCTGGCGCTGCTGGTGTTGGTTTTTTACAAGCTGCCCGAAGAAAAACGACCGGCCATGGGGCGCTGGCGGCAAATGGGCATTGTCTTTGTTGCCATCTGTACGGGTGTGATGGGTTTCGTGCTGGTTCTTTTCAATGTCAACCCGGCCATGGATGCAGGCACAGCCATCAGTTCATTCTTCATCAACTATGCCGTACCCGAGGGTCACGGGGCCAATATCGTCAACGTCATCCTGGTGGACTTCCGCGGCTTTGACACCATGGGCGAGATCACGGTGCTGGCCGTGGCAGCGTTGGGTGGCTACGCCCTTCTGCGTGCTCCGGCCGTCCATCTGCCAGACCTATTGCAACGACGATCCGGGGGCCAAGCTGAAAAAAATGAAGTAAAAATTGAAGAAG
>JAHEML010000713.1 GCA_024643705.1 Caldilineaceae bacterium
CACCGCCGGTGATGGCGGGAAGCCCCAATCTCTCGCCTTGTGTGTCTACTTGCACCCGCACCAGTGGCCGCGCTTGATCCGCAAGCTGGGCCAACGCGTCTGGCTCACCCGTCAGCGCGCCGATCACTCGGACTTCGGTGGCGGCAAAGGGCTGTTCCACAGCGACAGAAAGCATGTCGGCCCCAGATGGCAGGGGAAGTTGTGCCCCAATCTGGCGATCGTAGTAGACGCCATCGAACCAGAGGTCCTGCACCTTGTCGGTGATCACGTAGCGGATGTCCATCAAATCCAGCAAAGTTGCGGGCGGGATACGTTTGATTTGTTCACGTATTCGACCATCGGGCACAAGCTGATCCCGCGGGATAAAGAGGCCGAGGAAACGATTGTAGCGATCCAGGGGCAGTACGCCACCGTCGAAGCCGTCTACGGCAGGGATGCGCCAAAGAAGGGGGAGATTGGGGGCCAGAATCTCCTGGGATTTGAGCGCGATCACAAATTCTCGGAAAGCGGCTTCGTCGAGCTGGGGAGGCTGGCTATCGCGGAAAATTCGCCGCCAGTCGGCCATATCGCCTGGGTCGAAGGTGATGGTACTCATGCTCAAGAAACGACCCATGGCCGCGGGGTGCAGGCTGCGTTCCGGGTCGGTGAGCAGGTGGGCCGGGGCCGTGCGCACATCGTAGACAGCCTGGGGCGCGGTGGGATGGGTGTGTGGCAGAGCCAGGGCAGAAAGGAGCAGGTCGGCGCAAAGGAGGAAAATTGCGGCAAGACCGACGACCGACGGCAGACGACGGACAACGGGCAATCGGGTCACTAAGCGGGTCACTAAGCGGGTCACAATTCGCAATTCCCCAATCGTTTCCACGCCCATCCCGGCTAAAATCGCTACACCCAGGGTGTAGAGCATCATCCAGCGGGCGGGTGTGCGGAAGAGATCGAAGCCGGGCATAGCTTTGTAGAGCAGATAATAGACCGGGTTCCAGCGCCCCAGCGCCAGAAAAAGGCCAAGAACAGCAAACCCGGCTCCCATCCACCAGACGTGGCTGTAGCGTCCCCGCCAAAAGCCCACCAGAGACAGCATCAGGCCAAGCGTGCCAATCGTCGCCACAAATTCGGTATAGCCCAGGGTTCCAAAGACCACGCTCAGATCGCGCAAGCCGTAGGAGGGCAGCAGAGTCCATAGCAGAAGCAGAGGTTTCAGGCTAAAGCTGGTCACTTCCTGGTAGGTTAAGCCGCCGCCACGCAGCCCCAGCCCGCTCAATTCCAGGGCGGGCAACAGTTGTGCAGCCGAGAGGAGGAGAGCGAGGATTGTGCCGGCGGCATAGACGGAGAGATTGGAGATAAGGGATTTGAGATGGGAGACCGGGGATTGGAGACCAGATCGTGTGTTCAAGCTCCAATCTCTTATCTCCAATCCCAAAACCATCACCCCAACCCCAAACAGATTGATAAAGGTTGTTTGTGTGTGTCCAGCCAGCAAAGAGAGGCAGGTAAAGAGTGCAAAGAGAGAGGTGCGGGTTGCGGGTTGCGAATTGCGAAGTACGACTTGCCTTTGGCCTTCTCCTTTTGCCTTTTGCCTTCCCATCAAACTCCACATCATCCACGGTAGCCAGGCCGCGCCATTCATCTGGTTGATGTGGCCGAGCATCCCGCCGTAGAAGCCACTGCCTGCCAGCACCAACCCCGCCGCCACACCCGCGGCCCAGCCATAGCCGGATCGACGCAGCAGAGCATAACCACCCAGCGCAAGAATCCAGGTGTGGAGAGCTGCGCTCCAATAGATCTGCTTGGTGATTGGCATCCATGCCAGGGGCCAATGCAGGGGATAGAGTACGGCAGCCTGGGGGTTGGCGAGAAAAGGCACACCGCCAAAGATGTACGGGTTCCACAGGGGAATGTGCCCTGTGCGAACAGCCTCGGCGGCGAAATCCCGGTAGGGGTAAAAATAGTGGAGAATGTCGCCGCTTGCCAACACCCTGTCGGTGAAGAGCAGCCGCGCAAAGAGCAGCAGAACAAAAGTCAACAGGACAAAAGTCGCGGCGCTATGGCCGCGCTGTCGGCTGGTCATGGCCGTAGACCCGCAAAGAGAGGGCGGCCCGCCATGGAACCTAAGGTTGACCTGTCCACACAGAGGCACCAATCGCAGGGAGTAGCGGGCGGGCGGGTAAGCTCATATAGGGTGAAGTTGCCCGCACGCAGGCGCACCTGCCAGCCTACTCCCCGTTGTGCCAGCCGCTCTGCCGCAGAATCGACCCCGGCCCACACCGGCTCGATCAGAAACATCCTGCGTTCTGCTGATTTAGCCACATTGCCGGCCAAGTAGATGGCGTTGGGGAACCAGCGCAGATCAAAGTCGGCCTTGTCGGGTTGGGCAGACGAACCGGCAAAGAAGGCGAAGCGCAACTGCCAACCCACGTCCCGCTGATAGACGACAGCATCGGCAGGCGCATTCGCCCGCAGCCAGGCGATGCTTTCGGTCAACCCGGCATAGTCGCCGTGATCCCCACCCACGGGTAGCTGTCCTTCAGCCGCGGTCAGCCCAGGGGCAAGCAACAAGAAAAAGGCCCCGATCGCCAGCAGTTGACGTATCCAACGGCGGCGCGGTGAAACACCGTCTGCCAGGTGCATCAAAACCCAGCCGGTCAACAGTGCCAACAATGGAGCCAGAGGCAGCAGATAGCGATCCCATATCTGCACGCTGGTGACGATATGCAGCAGGACAAAACCAACCGACCAGAGAATAAGAAGTGCGAGTCGCGAGTCGCGAGTCGCGGGTTGGGTTGTGGGTTGGGTTGTGGGTTGGGTTGTGGGTTGGGTTGTGGGTTGGGTTGTGGGTT
>JAHEML010000714.1 GCA_024643705.1 Caldilineaceae bacterium
CCGTGGCTTTGATCACAGGCTGCAATTCGGGCAGCAGCACCGGTGTCCACGCGCCCGCGGCCACCAACACATGATCCGCGTGAAAGCTCGCGCCTTCACGTGTGCTCATCCCCGATACCCGGCCTGCCGTGCCCAGCAGCTTGTCCCCAGTCTGGCCTTCGTATAGCGAAATGCCCTCCCGCTGGGCCAGCTTGTGCAGCGCCGCGACCACACGTCCACTTTCGGCATAGCCGCCCCGGGGACTATAGAAACCGTCCACATAGCGGGTTGCGTTCCAGGCTGGGAAGCGCTGGGCAAGGGTGGCGCTGTCCATGCGTTCGGGCGAGTGCCCTTCGGCCAGCAGCAGCTTGTAGCTTTCCCAATTGTAGGCTACTTGCTCCATGGGCTTCTGGGTCAGCATCAGCACGCCGGTGTTGTGGTAGAGCGGCTCGTCCAGTTCAGCGTTCCAGGCCACAAAGCCATCGATGGCCTTGTCAACCATGCGCATATATTGGCGATCTTCGCCATATTCCAGGCGCACAACCTTGCTGATGTCGGTGGAGGCTGCCAACGGATGGGGCAGGGGGCCGGGATCGATGAGGGTGACGGAATAGCCTCGGCGGCGCAATTCGATGGCGGCGGTTGTGCCGTAGATTCCAGCACCAACGACAAGAATATCAGACGTGTGCATATGGTTCTCCTGGACGGGTGGGTTGGCTTGCGTCTAATTGAACCTCAAAGAGAGCGAGAGCGCAAGACGGCACGCATGTGTTAGAATGGGCGAATGGCGAGTTGCGAGTTGCGACTCGCCTGCTGTCCATTCGTCACCTGCCCATCTGTTATTTGCCATACAGTACCTATGTTCCACCTCTCATTGCAACTTCTCGGCGGTTTTCGCGCCGACACCGATTCGGGAACTGTCATCCACCTGCCCACCGACAAGGTGCGCGGTCTGTTGGCCTACCTGGCATTAGAACCAGACCAACCCCACCGCCGGGAACGTCTGGCCGCCCTCTTCTGGCCCGACTGGGAAAGCCGCACCAGTTTGCGCAATCTCCGCCAATCTCTCTATCGCCTAGGCAAAACGGTCGACGAAGCCGCGCCTGGTCTCTTTGAACAGTTGTGCATTGTCACCCGGCAAGATGTCACTCTGCACGGGGCCGCCCTGGTCAGCGATGTAGCCGAGTTCTGGGCTGGTGTGAACCTGCCCACCCAGCACAGCCACAGCAGCCTGAGCGAGTGCGACACCTGCCGGGCTGCTGTGGCTGCTGCTGTGGCACTCTATCGGGGTGAATTGTTGGCCGGTCTCTCCTTTGCCGATGCTCCGGACTTTGAAACATGGCTGGCCGAACAGCGCCAACGCCATCATCTTGCCCACCTTTCCGCACTGGCAGCACTAGCCGATTGTAGTCTGGCCGGCAAGGAATTCGCCGTGGCCCACACCTATGCCCAGCGTCAGCTTGCCCTGGAACCCTGGCTGGAGATCGCGCATCGCCAGGCCATGCGCGCCCTGGCGGGGATGGGCCAGCGCACAGCCGCAATGGATCAGTTTCACCGCTGCCGCACTGCCTTGGCCGACGAATTGGGCGTGGACCCGGAGCCGGAGACGGTCGCCCTCTATCAGGAACTGCTCGAACCGGCAGAGGTGTCTCCCGTTTCTCTGCCTGCGCCCGTCCAAATACCCGATGCCCCAGTCCCAATAACCCGTACACCTGCCACAAATCTGCCCAGCTTGCTATCCAGCTTCGTCGGTCGCCAGGACGAAATGGCGTGCATCCACCAGCTTTTGCAGGACAACCGACTGCTGACGCTGACCGGGCCGGGCGGCAGCGGCAAAACCCGGCTGGCTGTCGAATGTGGGCGGCATCGCTTGGCGGACTATCCCGACGGCGTTTGGCTGGTCGAATTGGCCGACTTCTCCGACCCGGAACGGTTGATCCACGCCATTGCCCACAGCCTGGGCGTCAGCGAGCGGGACGGCCATCCCCTGCGCCAGTTGGTGGCGGACTTTCTGGCCCAGCGGCGACTGCTGCTGATTTTGGATAACTGCGAGCATCTCCTCCACGCCTGCGCCGTCGTTGCCGAGTTTTTGCTCGTCCGCTGTCCCGGCGTGCAGATTCTCGCCACCAGTCGCGAGCCGTTGGGTATCTCTGGCGAGCAGCTTTTTCCGGTGTTGCCCCTGCCTTTGCCCACGGGAAATTCAGCGGCGCTGATCTCCCCGGATGTGCCAGGTCTGCTGGACGTAGCGGCTGTTCGTCTCTTTGTCGAGCGGGCCGCCGCCCATCGGCCCGGCTTTGCCCTTTCTGCCGAAAATGCCGGGGCGGTTGTCGAAATCTGCCAACGCCTGGACGGGATGCCCCTAGCGCTGGAACTGGCCGCGGCTCGCATCCGCGTCCTTTCCCCGGCGCGGATTGTCGAACTGCTGGACGAGCGCTTCGCCCTGCTCACTGGCGGCAGTCGCACGGCCCTGCCCCGGCAGCAGACTTTACGCGCGCTCATCGATTGGAGCTACGATCTGCTCTCCCCCGCGGAGCAGCGCCTCTTTTGCCGTTTGGCCATCTTTGCGGGCGGCGCGGCCTTCGACGCGATGGAAGCGGTTTGTGCTGACCCAATCGACGGCACTTCTATTTCAACAATTGACGGGGAAGCGGTTTTCGATCTGTTGTTGCGGCTGGTGGATAAATCTCTGTTGCTGGTGCGGGACGACAGCGGCGACAACCGCTACGGAATGCTGGAAACCATCCGCGCCTATGCCCTGGAACGGTTGCAGGCCGCAGGCGAAGCGGGCGAAATGGCCTTGCGCCACGCCCGCTATTTTGCCGGATTGGCCGCGACGGCAGAGCGGGAGCTGGTG
>JAHEML010000058.1:0-2353 GCA_024643705.1 Caldilineaceae bacterium
ACCCCGCGCCCCGAAATTCACCATGTCCAGACAGCCCGGAGCAATGACCTGGGGAATACCAGCCTGCGCGGCTGCATCTAGCCGGGTGGGGCCTGCAGAGAGCGCACCGCCCACCAGTTCGTCGGCCCACTCTGTGGTGGTCACATCCAGCACACCGACGAAATAACCTTCCCAAATGAGCTTTTCCATCATGCGCCCACCTGCGCCCGTGGCGTGGAAGACCAGCACCTCGTAGCCTGCCGCTTCCAGCCTGGCTTTGCACTTGCCCACCAATTCGGTGGTGTTGCCAAACATCGACGCGGCAATCAGTGGTTTTGTCGCCAATTCCGGCGGGGTTGCATTTGCCATCCCGCAGATAGCTGCAGCAGCGTTTGTGTAGATACGCGCGCTGATGGAATTCACCCCGGCCACATCCACGATCGATGGCATCATCACAACGTCGCTGTCGCCCACATAGGCCGCGACATTTCCCGCCGCCAGGGTGCTGACCATCACCTTGGGTACGCCCAGGGGCAAAGAACGCATAGCCGTCGTGGCAATCGTCGTCCCCGCCGAACCACCCATCCCCAGCACGCCCTGCACCCGCCCTTCGTCGTAGAGATGCCGCAACATGACAGCCGCGCCCGCCGCCATCGTCCCAATCGCTGCGCCCCGATCCCCCGCTTTGCGCAGGGCCGCCAAAGACGAGCCGCCCGCTTCGGCCACTTCCGCCGCGGAGACATCCGGTGCGAACGCTGGCTCGCCCATCACACCCGTATTGATGACCAGCACGGCCAGCCCACGCCGCTCGATCTCCGCCTTGACAAAGGCAAAGTCGTCTCCTTTGGTGTCCAGCGCGCCGAAGAGGGCGATAACGGCAGATGACATAACCACTTCTCCACAGTCTGTGCTTGGTGGGTGAGACGTATTGCGTAGTCCATATTGCGTAAGCAGTGGTGATATGTGGGCGTTTCAATACCGACTACGAAACACTCAATACAAGTTCATCAGCCCAGAAGCGCTCGCAAAAAGGCCAACCCTTCCCGCGCCAGCCCATCCTGGCTCTCGGCCAGGGGACGCCAGATGGCAGCGGCTTTGGCGATTGTCTTCACCTTGTCGGTGAAAGTTTCGATGACCACCGGCCCACTATAACCGATGGACTTCAGCGCGTCGGCGGCTTCCCGCCAGGGCACGTGACCAGCACCCGGTGTACCCCTATCGTTCTCGCTGGCGTGGAAATGGCGCACCCGATCCCCCGCGGCCCGAATGGCCCCACCCAGGGAACGCTCCTCGATGTTCATGTGAAAAGTATCGAGCAGCAGTCCACAAGCTGGGCTACCCACACGATCAATGACGGGAATGGCCTGCTCGACCGTGTTCAAAAAACTGGTCTCAAAGCGGTTCAGCGGTTCGATGCAAAGGGTCACCCCTTTGGGCTGGGCATAGGCGGCCAGTGTGGAAAGCTGACGCACCAGCATTTCCGTGTCACGTTCTCGCTCGGCTGCCGTGGACTGCCAGGTGCGCCCCACTGCCGAATAGATGGGGCCGATCACATTCGCCGCGCCCACCCTGGCCGCGGCGTCGATGCAGTGGCGCACGTAGGCCAGTCCATTTTGCCGGATGGCAGCGTCCGGGTGGATCAAATCCCGATCTGGCCCCATGGCCGCGCAGATGGTGCGATCCAACCCGGCCTTGTCCAGAATGCGGGCAGCCTGGGCGTAATCGAAATCGTCGGGGCTTTCCACGGGCAATTCCAGCAGATCGAAGCCCATCCCCGCGGCGTGGGGGGCCAATCGTTCCACCTCCCCGTCGGTCAGGGGCGATGTCCATATCCACGCGCTTGCGCCAATCTTCATCGCTTCAGTCCTATCGTTGCTTCAGTCCTATCGTTGCTTCTGCCCCGCTTTGAGTAGCCTAATCACTTCGGCAATTCGTTCGGCCCGCAGATCCGGTCGCCGTTTGGTGGCGTCGATCCAGCGCAAGTAGCCTTTGCGATAGAAGGTCGCCAGCCCCTGAAAGAAGGCCAGGGCTTCCGGCTCGGCTTCTAAGGCCGCGGTGATATCATCGGCCAGCTGCTCCATCTGCGGCCCTTCGGCCTTCAGTTCTACCCGAACCGAATCGCCAACGACCACCCTACTATCTCGTAACCAGGCGGGGCCAAGCAAGAGGAAGTAGCCGTCGGCGTCCATTGCCAGCGCCCCGCGAATACTGCAACCATTCACTCCACCAGTGATGTGATGGCGATCTTTCTCGCCCCAAACCGTATTGGGGTCGAAAGGCAGGCGGATGATCGCTTTGTTTCCCGCTTTTTCGATCATCGCTTGAAAATGCTGGACAGACACTATCGACTCCCATACCTTTTTTCAATGCAGAG
>JAHEML010000058.1:2363-10472 GCA_024643705.1 Caldilineaceae bacterium
AGAGGCAGAGATGCAATGACGCAAAGAGTTTTTGACCTGTCTCACGCATCAAGTTTTTTCAACGCAACAAGTCTCAACGCCCCTGTTCCACGTCTATTCTATCACCTTTTGCGTCGAAAAAGTGCAGCCGATCCTGGTCGATCCCAAAGGAAATCGCTTCGCCCAGCCGGTAGTGGGTCATACCGGAAACCATGGAAAGCAGGGTTACATCCCCGCTGCGGATGTGCAGAATGGTCTCCACCCCCAGGGGTTCCACCAGAGCGATTTCGCCCCGCTGATCGCCCTGGCCGGGTGTCACATCTTCGGCGCGCACACCCAGGGTGAAGTGAACTGGCAGGCCGTTTTGGGAGAAAGGCAGGGCAATGGGGCTATCGGCAACCCGCACGCTACCGTCGCTGTACGTTGAGGGAAAAAGGTTAATGCGGGGTGTCCCCACCGATTGGGCCACGAAAAGATTGGCTGGCTTGTCGTAGATGTCCCTGGGCGCGGCCACTTGGATCAGCTTCCCTTCCCGCAGGACGCCGATACGGTCGGCCAGGGTCAGCGCTTCCACTTGGTCGTGGGTGACAAAAAGGGTGGTGCTCTGCTGCTTCTTTTGGATATGCTCCAACTCTACCCGCAAAGATTCCCGCAGTTTGGCGTCCAGGTTGGAGAGAGGTTCGTCCATCAAAAAGACTCTGGGCTGGCGCACAATTGCTCGCCCAATGGAGACCCGCTGCATCTCGCCGCCAGAGAGCCGTTCGGTCTTGCGCTGGAGCAGGTGGCCGATACGCAGTTTCTCCGCTGCTTCTGTCACCCGGCGGGTGATCTCGGTGTTGTCCAGCTTGCGTAGGGGGGAGCGCAGGGGGAAGGCCAGGTTGTCGAAGACAGTCATGGTGGGATAGAGGGAGTATTGCTGGAAGACGAAGGCCACATCCCGCTCGGCGGGCGAGCGGCTATCTACTGCCCCACCGTCGAAGAGAACGCTGCCGCCATCCTGCTTCTCCAGCCCGGCGATGACACGCAGGGTCGTCGTTTTGCCCGCGCCTGTAGGGCCGAGCAGCACGAAAAACTCGCCGTCGGCCACCGTGAAACTCACATCGCGCAGGGCTGTCACCCCGCGAAAGCGTTTGCTGATACCCCGCAACTCGACATTTGCCACAAAGTACTCCTCGAAGGAATGGAACGCGGATGACGCAGATCGGGCGGATTCACGCGGATACAAACGAGCACCTTTTGCACGGACTCACGCCATAAAATCCGCGTCAATCCATGGCTTCCGTTTCATCCGCGTTCTATTGCGTACGTAATGCTCTGCCCGAGTTCGGATCGAAAAAGCGCACCATGTCCGGATTCAGGTCAAAACGCACGGACTGGCCGATGGGATAGTGGGCAAAGCGGTCGGCGCGCACGTGGACCACCGTCTCCGGGTTCTCCCCGTCCAGGGAGAGGTGCAGCACCGCATAGGCCCCGTGAAGGTCGTTGGCGTAGACTTCCGCGGCCAGGCTGCCTCCATCGCTGACAGTAGCGGCTTCCGGGCGGAAGCCCAGAATCACTTCACCGCCTGCAACTTGGGAGAGCGTCCCCCGCCACTGGGCCGGGATAAGGTAGCGGTGGCCCCCCGCCAGCAGCAAATGGCCGTCCGCCATCTTGCCCGGCGCCAGATTCATGCCAGGGCTGCCGATGAAACGGGCCACAAAAAGGTTGGCCGGGTCGTGATAAACTTCGTGCGGCGTGCCCACTTGCTGCACCTCGGCAGCGGACATGACGACGATGCGGTCGCTCATGGCCATAGCTTCGATCTGGTCGTGGGTGACGTAGACGGTTGTGGCGTGCTGGGCCAGATGCAGCCGTTTAATTTCGGCGCGCATGGTGTGGCGGAAGTCCGCGTCCAGAGCGCCCAATGGCTCGTCCATCAGAAAAGCGGCGGGGCGGCGAACCAACGCGCGGGCCAGGGTCACCCGTTGGCGGTCGCCGCCGCTCAGGCCACCGGGACGCTGGGCGAGCAGATGCTCGATCTCCAGCAGCTTCGCCACATCCCCTACCCGCTGGGTGCGTTCCGCGGGCGATACGTTCTGGGCTTCCAGGGTAAATTCGATGTTCTGACGCACGCTCATGTGGGGATAGAGAGCAAACAACTGGAAGACAAAGGCAATGTCCCGCTCGCTGGGATGCTTCCAGGTCACGTCCTTGCCGTCGATGAGAATGCGCCCGCTGGTGGTCGCTTCCAGCCCGGAGATCATGCGCAGGGTGGTCGTCTTGCCGCAGCCCGACGGCCCCAGCAGCACGACAAACTCCCCGTCCGCAATCGTCAGGTCCAGGGGTTTGACTGCATACACATCGCCGAATTTTTTCGCTACTTGCCTAAGTTCAATTGTTGCCATTGGGAGTTTCTGGTATCGTGTTTCAAATGTCGTGTGTCAAATATCGTGTTTCGAGTGTCTGTCGTCAGCCGTCTGTCGTCTGTGGTTGCCGTCTGCGGTTGCTCCCCTACTGCCGAATCGCTCCGAAGGTAACGCCCCGCAGCAGATGACGGCGCAGGACGAATGTGACAATCACTACCGGAATGAGAAATCCCAGAGAGCCAGCCGCGATGGCCGACCACTCCACGCCCCCCCGCCCCAGAATCGTCGGGATGGTGGGCGGCGCGGTGCGTGCCCGTTCGGTGGTGAGCATCAGGGCGAAGGCATATTCGTTCCAGGCGAAGATGAGGGAGAAGACCGTCGTGGCTGCAATGCCTGTCACTGCCTGGGGTAGCACCACCTTGCGGAATGCCTGCAAGCGGGTGTAGCCGTCCACCATAGCAGCTTCCTCATACTCTCTGGGAATCTCATCCAGAAAGCCTTTGAGCAGCCAGACTGTCAGGGAGAGATTGAAGACCGTGTAGAGCAGAATCAGCCCCAAATGGGTGTCATGCAGACCCAACTGGCGGTACATCAAAAAGATGGGAATGGTGACGACCACCGGCGGCAGCATCCGGGTGCTAAGGATGAAAAAGAGCCAATCCGACTCGCCGGGCACTTTGAAGCGACTGAAAGAGTAGGCAGCCAGCAGCCCAAGGATGACAGCCAAAATCGTCGATGTACCCGCGATGATCACCGAATTGCGCAAGCGGCCCACATATTGGCTGATACCGGTGATCTGCTGGCCGTTTTTCAGGGCGATCTCTTCGTACCAGGTCAGGTCCGTGCGCTCTTTCATCAACTCCAGACGGCGGGCGTTGAGTACGGAGCGGTCGCTGAGCAGGTTGACAAAGCCCTCCAGGGTGGGCGTAAAGTTCACTACCTTGG
Source organism: Caldilineaceae bacterium (assembly GCA_024643705.1). Lineage (GTDB taxonomy): Bacteria > Chloroflexota > Anaerolineae > Caldilineales > Caldilineaceae > JACQGT01. The sequence goes on from JAHEML010000058.1 coordinate 5,633, forward strand.
GGGGCACAGCAATTGCGTCGGCGCGGGATTTGAACGAGGTCAGCCCCAGCCAGAAGACAGGGATGAGCATCACCCCGGCCAGGACAAATGCCAGAACAATACGAATGCCGCGGGCTGTGCGGGCACTCGTCCCGACTTTGTCCACCCGTGTGGAATAGTTGACAGGCGCACTGGGCTGCCAGCCAACGGATTCTCCGTTTGTGGTTTCGCTCATGGCCTAGCCCTCGCGGATTTTGTTCAGATTGCGGATGTAGACATTGCTGATGGCGATAATCACGATCAGCACAATATAGGCCAATGCGCTGGCTTGGCCTGTGCGCCACTGCCCCTGAAAAGCCATGCGATAGAGGTTGACAGCCACCAACTCGGTGGCATCGCCCGGCCCGCCGCCGGTCATCCCCATCACCAGGTCAAAACTCTTGAAGGCTTCGATGGTGCGGAACAGAACAGCGATGAGCAGTAGGGGCATAACCTGGGGCAATGTGATACGACGGAATTGAAACCAACTGCTGGCCCGGTCGATGGCCGCGGCCTCGTAGAGATAGTCGGGGATGGCATTCAACCCGGAGAGGCAGAGCAGCATGACAAAAGGCGACCACATCCAGACATCGGTGATGACCACCGCCCACAGGGCCAGATTACCCGTTGCCAGCCAGTCGGGCGCACCCACAGGGCTGGTGTAGCCGAGCAGGTAGTTGAAAATGCCAAAGCTGGGGTTGTAGATCAGCTTCCAAAAGAGGCCCACCACCACGGGCGACAGCATCATGGGGATCAGAATCAGGGTAGTGACGATGCCACTACCGTTGAACTTCTCACGCAGAATCAACGCCATGCCAAAGCCGATGAGTGTCTGCAAACCGACAGAGAGAAAGGCAAAACGCCCAGTGGTGGCAAAGTATTTCCACATCTGGGGGTCGTTGAGCAGCTTGCCAAAGTTGGCAAAACCGACCCAAACCGGCGGGTCTTTGGTGATGGCGGAAAAGTCGGTGAAGCTAAGATAGAGGCTGTAGAAGAGCGGAAAGATATTGAGCAGGATGAGCAAAATCAGCGTGGGTGTGATAAATATCCACTTGATGGCCCGATCGCTGATCTGGCGCTGGCCCTGTCGTCCTGTGCTGTCGGCGGGGAAGGCTGTCATAGGAGGTCCGGTTGCGAAATGCGGGTGGCGAATTGCGGGTGGCAGGTGGAATGTCTAATCTTCCACCTGCCACCTTCTACCTACTTACTTCAGATAACCTGTGTCCTTCAGAATCTTCTCGTGCTCTTCGGCCATGCGGTTCATGGCATCGGCAGCAGTGCCTTCGCCGCCGACGATAAAGCCGCTCAACTCGCGCTGGGTGATCTCCAGCAATTGACCAAAGACGGGGATGTTCCAGTAGTCCTGGACCATGCCCATGGTCTCGGCGAAGGCCGCGTTGTAGGGGGCCACATCCAGGAATTCCTGGGAGGCCAGCACGTTGATATTGCAGGTGTAGCCACCCAACAGCGCCCACTCCCGTTGGGTCTCTTCCTGGGCAAACCAACGAATGAATGCCTTAGACGCTTCCTGGTGTTCGGCATCGGCGTAGGAGACGATGCTGATGCCCTGGCCGCCCAACGCTGCCCGGCGCAGACCGCTAGGGCCGGCGGGGTTGGCAAAGTAACCGGTGTGGGCTGCGTGGGGGTTGATGGCTTCGCTGGCCAGAGCAGGGAAGAAGGCGAAGTAGTTCATGATCATCGCGGCCTGGCCGTTGATCAGCGCGTCGTTGGTCTCTTGGAAGAAGGCATTGCCCAAACCAGGAGGGCTACAGCACTGGTAGAGTTCGGCGTAGTATTCCAGCGCCGCGATGGATTCTTCCGAGTTGACGAAGCCCTGGACTGCGTTTGTCTCTGGGTCTTGCCAGCGTCCGCCGTAGCTAAAGAGGACATTCTCGAAGCCCATGGTGATGGCGTCGTAGTCCTTCTGGGTGTAGATGGCCGCGCCGTATAAGCCTTCTTCCGGGCGGGTAAAGAACTTGGCGATGTCCAATAGTTGTGCCCAGGTTTCAGGCACGCCCAAGGCATAGCCATATTCGGCTTCGAAGGCAGCCATATTGTCCGCATCCTCAAAAAGGTCCATGCGGTAGGCCCAACCGTCGGCGTCGCCTTCGGTGGGGAAAGCCCAATATTTGCCGCTGCCTGTGGGGTATTCGCCATAGTAGGTCAGGGTGGATTCGGTCACTGTTTTGTCGATGCCTTCTCCAACCAGGAAGTCGGTCATCTCTACATAGTGGCCCTGTTCGGCACCCTGGCCCAGCCATTGGCTGTCGCCTACAATCATGTCAAAGCTGTTGCCACCTGCGGCAAATTCGGCGAAAGCACGATCGTAGAAGCTGCCCCAGGGTTCCTGCACCACATTGACCTTGATCCCTGTGGCTTCTTCGTACATGTTGCCAATCTCTTGCAGATAGTCGGCAGGGTCCCACTGTGCCCAGAGGATCGTCAGTTCATCCACCGACGAGGCCGGAGCTTCGGCTGCGGGAGCCGCTTCGGCGGGGGCAGCTTCGGTCGGTGCCGCTTCAGAAGCAGGCGCCTCGGCGGCAGGTGCCGGTGCTGCGGCTGGTGCGCCACAGCCAGCCAGGGCCAGGGCCAGAATCAGAAATAAAGTCCACAAAACGCGTCTGTTCATACCACTTCTCTCCTTGTGTGTGGGTAAAGAAAAACGGTTGTCCGACGGGAGAATGTCTCCTGCGGATCGATACGGCGCAGTTTGTCCATTTGATCCGCACACCGTGCAATCTTACGCGGAGTCTTGGGTGCGGATGGGTTTCCGGGCTGTCAGATGTCAGGTTGGTCGATTGTTCTGGGGGTAACTGTTGTGCCATCTGGGGACAGACAAAGGGATGATACCGGGGCACGAGAATTTTGTCAAACGGCGAAAAAACGTCGACCACGATTCTGCCGATCCATGACGTATGATGGAATATTCCATCATACGTCATGGATCGGCAATCAGCTATTGGCCTCTGAAAAACCGTTGCAACAGTTTGCAATAGGCTGCCTGCCCTCTAGCAAAACTGCTCAAGCGGAAAAATTCATCGGGCGCGTGCGCCCCTTCATCCCGCAGCCCAAAGCCAAAGCTGACGGTGTAAGCGTCCAATTCGTCCAGAAAAACCCCAGTAATGGGGATACTGCCGCCGCTGCGCACATGGTATGGCTCTGTGCCGTAGACATCTCGCAGCACATCTGCCACCACCATATTGCCCCAATGATCGGCAGTGGTGACATAGGGCTTGCCGCCGGTTTCCTCTGGCGTGACAGTCGCGCTGACACCGGCTGGCGTGTGCGCGGCCACGTGGGCTTTGACAAGCTCGACGATTTTTTCCGGGCGTTGATTGCTCACCAATCGGCAGGTGATCTTGGCGTGGGCCTCGTTGGCGAGTACGGTCTTGATGCCTTCGCCCTGAAAGCCACTCCACATACCGTTGACCTCCAAAGTGGGCCGCGCCCAGACCCGCTCTCGGGTGGTGTATCCTGCCTCGCCAAAGGTGGCTTCCAGCCCCAGGTTGTCCAGATATTCCTCTTCGTCGAAGGGGACGCGAGCAATGGCTGCGCGTTCGTCGTCGGTCAGGTCGGCCACGTCATCGTAGAAGCCTTCGACAGCAATACGCCCTTTTTCGTCGTGCATGGATGCAAGCAACTCGGCCAGAACATGGGCTGGGTTGCGAATTGTGCCACCGTAACCGCCGGAGTGAAGGTCGGTCTTGGCTCCTTTGATGTCGATTTGCAGGCCGCAGATGCCCCGCAGGGCGATCAGCAGGATGCCTTCCGTCTCGCTCCACTGTCCCCCGTCCGCGCTCACGGCCAGATCACAGGCGAAGAGAGCCTTGTGTTTTGCCAGAAAGCCGGGAATCTGGGGGCTGCCGATCTCCTCTTGTCCTTCGAAACAAAATTTGATATTGACAGGCAGGCGGCCTTCGCTTTTCAGCAAGGCTTCCACCGCCAGGATGGGGACGAGCATGTTGCCTTTGTCGTCGGATGCGCCCCGCGCGAAGACTTTGTCGCCGTCGATTGTCGGCTCGAAGGGGGGATTGGTCCACAGGTGCAGGGGGTCGACCGGCTGCACGTCGAAGTGGCCGTAGATCAGGATTGTCGGCTGGCCCTCTGCGTGGAGCCAATCACCGTAGACGACAGGATGACCGGCGGTGGGAAGCAGTTGTACATTTTCTGCGCCAGCGGCCTGCAAGCGGGCCACCACCCATTCCCCGGCCCGTTGCACTTCGGCTTTGTGGGCGGGCAGGGCAGAGATGCTGGGAATACGCAGGAAGTCGAGCAGTTCGTCCTGGAAACGAGGCTGATTGGCGTCGAGATAGGTCTGGTAGGTGGGCATTGGGGATTCTCTCCTCCCGTGACTGATCGGATGCATTGGGTGCATTATCCGACAGACACGGGAGGAGAGTCAAAAGCGATACGAGATGAAGATTGTGTAACAGCCTGGTTACCTTTGCATAGCAGGCAGGAAGGCTGTATAGGGCTTGTCCCAGAATAGGGTTTCTGGATTGAGGAGATGTTCATCGGCGGTTGTATCGTCGATGGGATACCCCGCCACATAATTACGCAGGAGATTCTTGACAATCACCGGCACTGACAGTTCACCAAGGAAGCCTATCATCGGTAATTCTAAAGCCCAAATGTCGAGTATTTCTCTAAAAATATGGTTGCGTTCCGCTTCATCAGGTTCAATGGCGATTTGGTCCCACTTGTTCCAGATGTCACGAATCCAGTGGTTTTCTGGGGGTTCTTCGCCCGTGGGATCGCTGCCACCACTTCGACGCCATTTGCCCCAGGCAACAGCCCAGGGACGGTCTAAAACTGTACCTAG
>JAHEML010000715.1 GCA_024643705.1 Caldilineaceae bacterium
CGGTTCTCTGCGTTCATCAGCATCCCATTTTCCTTGCTGATTGTGCCCAACCGGGCATGAACAACCAATCTCTAATCGCCAATCTCACAACCTTTACCCTCCCATGAAACTCACCGCCGATCTCCACCTTCACTCCCACTTCAGCCGGGCCACCAGCAAAAACCTGACCCTGGAACACCTGTGGAAGTGGGCGCAGCTCAAAGGGGTGAATCTTGTCGGTACGGGTGACATTGCCCATCCCGGTTGGCTGGCAGAGATGCGCGCCAAGCTGGAACCTGCTGAAGAGGGGCTTTTTCGCCTGAAGGACGAGTACGCGGCAGCGGTGGCTGATGAAATCCCCCCGGCCTGTCGCGGCACCGTGCGCTTTCTGCTGGCCGGCGAGATTTCCAACATCTACAAACGCCACGACAAAACCCGCAAAGTCCACAACGTCGTCTTTGCCCCCTCGCTGGATGTGCTGGCCCGCTTGCAGATCGCGTTGGAAAAAATCGGCAACATCCGCTCGGATGGCCGCCCCATCCTCGGTCTGGACAGCCGGGATCTGCTCGAAATCGCCCTGGACACCGACGCCCGCTGTCACCTGATCCCCGCCCACATCTGGACACCCTGGTTTTCCATGCTCGGTTCCAAATCCGGCTTCGACTCGGTGGAAGAGTGCTTCGGCGATCTCACACCCCATATCTTCGCCCTGGAAACCGGCCTCTCCTCCGACCCACCCATGAACTGGCGTCTCTCCGGGCTGGATGGCTACACCCTCGTCTCCAACTCCGACGCCCATTCCCCGCCCAAGCTGGCGCGAGAAGCAACCCTCTTCGACATCGAACCGAGCTACGACGCTCTCTTTGCCGCACTGAAAAGTGGCGACCCCGCCCAGTTTTTGGGCACACTGGAATTTTTCCCAGAGGAAGGCAAGTACCACCTGGACGGCCATCGCAAATGCAAACTAGCCTGGGAGCCATCCACCACAGTGCAACACAACGGCTTGTGCGTCGTCTGCGGCAAACCAGTCACCGTGGGCACCCTGCACCGCATCAACGAACTGGCCGACCGTCCCCCCGGCGGCAAGCCAGCCCACACCCACCCCTTCGAAAACCTGATTCCCTTGCCCGAAATTCTGGCAGAGATCGAAGGCGTGGGCGTGGGTAGCAAACGCGTGCAGAGCCTCTACTTCGGCCTGTTGGACCGGCTGGGGTCCGAGCTGGCAATCCTGCGTGCCCTTCCGATCCATGCTATCGAAGCAGAAGGCGGCGTTCTCCTGGCCGAGAGCATCCGCCGCATGCGCGCCGGAGATGTCCAAGCCGAAGCAGGCTACGACGGGGAATATGGCGTCATCCGCCTCTTTCAAAACGAGGCCGACCGGTTGGCGACAGTGCAAGGGGGGCTGTTTCGGGGCGAGGAATTTTCAACGCAAAGGCGCGAAGCGGCAGAGGCGCAGGGGGAAAAAACGCAGGGCGAAAAGGCAGCGATCCCTGCGCCACAGCCGGTTCTTGCATCCGCCCGGCGAGAATCCGACACACTTGCCAACATCCCATCACCTCAGAATCCATCTTCGGTTTCTGATTGGTTGGCCGCTCTCAACCCAGCCCAACGGGCTGCCGCCACCCACGCCGCTGGCCCCTTGGTGATTGTGGCCGGGCCGGGCACAGGCAAAACGCGCACCCTGACAGTGCGCTTGGCCTGGCTGGTGCAGGAGCAGAGTGTCGCGCCCGAAAACGTCCTGGCAATCACCTTTACCAACAAGGCCGCCGCCGAGATGCGGGCGCGCTTGACCGATCTGCTGGGAGAGGCGATTGCAGCCCCGACTGCGGCGCGCATGACCGTCTGCACCTTCCACGCCTTGGGCGCTCTGCTCTTGCGCGAGTACGGTCACGCCATCGGCCTGCCCGACGATTTTGTGATCCTGGACGAAGAGGCCCGCCTGTCTCTTGCCAAAGCAGTCTGGCCGGAACTGGGCCAGCGGGAGGTAAGGGAGACGCTGGACGCGATCTCGGCGGCCAAAAACGGGACGACCGACAACGGGACGACCGACGACGGACGGTCGACGACGGGAGAGGGGCTGTCGGAAGAGGGTATGTCGGCGTTGGTTCAACGGTATGAACATGCATTGGCCGAGAGCCACGCACTGGATTTCGACGACCTGCTTGCCCGCCCGGTGGCGCTGCTGGAAGAAAATGCGGCCACTTTGCAGACAGTGCGAGCGCGCTTCTCTTGGATCGCGGTGGACGAATATCAAGATGTCAACCCGGCCCAGCACCGTCTGTTGCAACTGCTGGCAGGCGACGGCCAACGGCTCACCGCCATCGGCGACCCCGACCAGGCCATCTACGGTTTCCGTGGCGCGGATTATCGCTACTTCGCCTCCTTTTCCGCCGATTACCCCGGCGCGACGACCCTGCACTTGCGCCATAACTACCGCTCGGCCCAGACCATTCTGGACGCGGCCCAGCAGGTGATCGCCCGCAACCCGGATCGCACCAGCCTGGACATTTTCTCTGAATTTACGCAACAGGTGAAGCTGGACATCTACCGCGCGCCCACCGACAAAGCCGAAGCCGAATATGTTGTCCACCAGATCGAGCAACTGGTGGGGGGAACCAGCTACTTTTCCCTGGATTCGGGCCGGGTGGAAGATGATACCCAACCGGTCAACTGGGCCTTTGGCGATTTCGCCGTGATCTACCGGCTTCACAGTCAGAGCCGGTTGCTGGTCGAAGCCTTTGAGCGTTCGGGTATTCCCTATCAGGTAGTGGGGCAGACTTCGCTTTACGCCCAGGAGCCGGTGCGGGAGATTCTGGCCTATCTGTGGTTGCTGCACA
>JAHEML010000716.1 GCA_024643705.1 Caldilineaceae bacterium
TGGCCGCCCCAATCATCGTGGTGAAAAAGGGCATCCGGATGCAGATGCTCCAAGAGTTGGCCGGCCACATTCAGCTCGTACGCGGTCAGATACTCGATCAACTCGTGCATACGGTCCGGTTCGTCATAGAAACTGATCATGGCCCCTTCCATCCCCATCAGGTGATGGCACATCTCAAAGAGACCGGGAGCAACAACAACGGCCGCGTATTTTTCGTCTCGGTTCACTGCCTCGGCAAGAGCGACGGCGGGAGCCCAGGCTTCTTGGAGGCGTTCCACCGCAGGCGCGTGTACATCATCCTGCCATCGGGTCACATCCTTGATAACTGTGTGTTCAGCGTCATGCACAGGCATCGGACCCACCTGCCCTTCCGGCCACGTCCAGCTAATACCCCACTTGTCGGTCGTCATAACCTGACCTGGCCCGAAAGACCGAGTCGAAAGCGGGACCTCCCGAATGAATTCAAGGAATTCGTACTGCTGGACAAACCGGTCGGGCTGGCCCCCTTTTGTCGTCTCCAGCAGGTTTTGTCGTATCGTCAACATCTTGCACGCTCCTGTTGTGAAAGAGTGGTTCATATGTGATGCTCTTCCACCTCCAATTCCAGGGCTGCGACGATCATGCGCCACGCCCCTTCCCGGGCCAGTTCGTCCAGCGACAGCCTAGCGGATCTCGGGGATAGAGTAGAATAGGTATCCCTCGGGCATTCTTTCTGCAGAGACCTCTACAGTACTCTCCTGAGTACACGCACAGGGTGCCCCTGATAGAGCAATTAGATAGACACTGGACATTGACGGGAACAATTTATCCGCAGATTACGCAGATTATTGGTATCACCTCAATAAACCGTGGTAAACTTCGGAAAGGCCGAAGGTGCGGACTTGCGATTTGTGGACAGCCGCGTAGAATAGTGCCACTATGTTGGAAGAGATAGACCTGAGCAACATCCAAGATGAGAATGCCCGGGAACTGATTGTACGGTTGATGAACCTGATAGAGGCTGTGAGCACCGACTTGCGGGACGCACAAGCCGAGATTCAGCGTTTGCTGGACGAGAACAATCGGTTGAAAGGCGAGCAGGGGAAGCCCAAGATCAAGGGCAACACCCCCAAGCGGCCGCGTGTGGACTACTCGTCGGAAAACGAGCGGCGCAAAGCCAAGCCCCGGCAGAAGCGAGCCAAGAAGGCAGAACTGGTGGTGCATCGGGAACAGAAGCTGGAAGTGGACAAAGCCAGCTTGCCGCCAGATGCCGAATTCAAGGGCTACGAAGATGTTGTAGTGCAGGACCTCATCTTTCGCGCCGACAACGTATGCTTTCACAAAGAGAAGTATTGGGCGCCGTCGACAGGCCAAACCTTTCTGGCCCCGCTGCCACTGGGGTACGAGGGGCAGTTCGGGCCGGGGCTCAAAGCCCTGACGGTGACCCTGTACTTTGGCAGTGGAATGAGCGAGTCCAAGATTCTGGAGTTGTACGAGAACATGGGCGTCCAGATCTCGGCAGGGCAACTGTCCAACCTGTTGATCAAAGGACAAGACGAGTTTCATGCTGAGAAAGCAGAGGTGTGCGAAGCAGGGTTGGATAGCAGTCCCTTTCAACATATCGATCAAACCAGCACACGAGTAAACGGACAAAACCAGCATTGCACCATCGTGTGCAATCCGCTGTATGCAGTCTACGCCACCACGCCAGGTAAGGACCGTTTGAGCGTATTGGATACGCTGCGCAACGGCCGAGCGCGCCGGTTCCGGCTCAACGAGGAAGCATTGGGGTATCTGGACTCTGCGCCATTGCGGAAAGCCACGCGTGCTTGGCTGTTGGCTGAGTCCGGTGACCAGGAGTGGGACGAGCAGACCTTTGTGAAGCGGCTGAACGAGAGGTGGCCGAACCTGACCGTACAGCAGCGGCAGGCGATTCTGAGTGCGGCGGCCGTAGCAGCATACCATGCCGAAGTGGATAGACCCATTGTGCGCTTGCTGATTTGCGACGATGCGCCGCAGTTCAAGTGGATCACGGAGGAATTGGCTCTCTGCTGGGTGCATGAAGGGCGGCACTACAAAAAGCTGATGCCACGCTTCTTCCACCACCTGGAGCAGTTGAACGATTTTCGGAAGCAGTTCTGGGACTTCTATCACGAGTTGTTGGCCTACCAACAGCATCCAACCACGGAAGAAAGTGCCCGGCTGGAAACAGTGTTTGACGAGTTGTTCTCGACGTGCACGGACTATGCGGCGCTGAATGCTCGGATCGCCAAGACGCGAGCAAAGAAAGCATCCTTGCTGATGGTGCTCAAGTATCCGGAGATTCCGTTGCACAACAATCCAGTTGAGTTGCAGGCACGTCAACGGGTACGAAAACGCGACGTCAGCTTTGGGCCGCGCACGCAAGAGGGTGTCAGAGCGTGGGACACCTTTATGAGCCTGGCCGCGACGACCAGAAAGTTGGGCGTTAGCTTTTACCAGTACATTCACGATCGCATTTCCAAGACAAACCAGATTCCGTCGTTGGCAAGCCTGATCGAAGCACATGCCAGTGAGTTGAGCCTGGGTGCTTCATGGTCGGGCCCCTAACTTACCCCTAGTTATTGAGCTGATACAATCCGACGATATTGTGCAACGCTTTGTCGAGAATGTCAGTCGGCGGGATGAGGTGATCGGCAGCATACTGACGCATCCTGCGTAGGGCGAGAATAACAAACGTGCCGCTGCCACACCCCGTATCTACCAGGCGTTTGTCTGGATCCCCCTTGTACCCTACTTGGTTTAGAAGCCGCTCCGCGAGCCAGTCGGGGGTGTAGAACTCGCCTAGATCGTGGCG
>JAHEML010000059.1:0-1194 GCA_024643705.1 Caldilineaceae bacterium
GCCATGGCCGCCATTGCCAAAGCCACAACTATCCCCATTGCCACCGGCGAACGGCTCCTCACCCGCTGGGGCTTCCGGGAAATTCTGGAAACGGGCGCGGCCAGCCTGCTCCAGCCGGACACCTGCCACGCGGGGGGCATCAGCGAAATCCGGCGTATTGGCGCGCTGGCCGAAGTCTACTACGCGGGCATGGCTCCCCACAACCCCTATGGCCCTGTTTCCACCGCGGCCTGTGTGCAGGTGGACTTTGCCATGCCCAATTTTGTGATTCAAGAGATGGTCGACCCGGACACATCGCCCATTTCTATGCTAGAATTTGTGGTCGAACCCCTGGAAGTGATCGACGGCCACATTCTGCCTCCCACCAAACCGGGCATCGGCATCGAGGTGGACGAGGCTGCCTGCGCCCGCCGTCAACCCGATTTCACGGCACCCAGCTACGGCGGCCAGACTGTGCGTTGGTACAGTGCAGCCCACAAAGATGGCGGTGTGGCAGATTCTTAAAAAGGCAAAAGGCAAAAAGAGAAGGCAAAAGTAGCCCCTTGCCACCATCGCTCGCAACTCGCAATTCATATCTCGCAACTCATAACCCGAAAGGAACTTTCTCAATGCAATATCGACAACTCGGCAGATCAGGCGTGCGTGTCTCTGTGATTGGGCTGGGCACAAACCAGTTCGGCGGCAAAGTAGATCAGGCGGGCGTCAACGAAATTGTAGACGGCTGTCTCGATCTGGGCATCAACTTCATCGACACCGCGGACATCTACACCGGCGGGCGCTCGGAAGAGACCCTGGGCGTGGCCCTGAAGGGCAAGTGGGACAAAGTGGTGATGGCGACAAAAGGCGTCAGCCCCATGGGCCAGGGCGTGAATGACAAGGGCGCATCCCGCTACCACATCGTCAACGCGGTGGAGGCCAGCCTGCGCCGGATGCAGGTGGACTATATCGACCTCTACCAGATGCACCGCTGGGACGACACAACCCCCATCGAAGAGACCCTGCGCGCCCTGGACGATCTGGTCGCCAGCGGCAAAATCCGCTATGTGGGCGCATCCAACTATGCAGCCTGGCAATTGAGCCGGGCCAATCTTCTGGCCGAAATGCGAGGCTGGTCGCCCCTGGTCTCCATTCAGCCCCACTACCATATGTTCGAACGGGGCATCGAGCAGGAGATGATCCCCTACTGCAATGCCT
>JAHEML010000059.1:1204-10437 GCA_024643705.1 Caldilineaceae bacterium
CGTGGGGATTCTGCCCTACTTTCCGTTGGCTGGCGGCTTTCTCACGGGCAAGTACAAGCAGGGCGAGGCCGCGCCAGCCGGTTCCCGCGGCGAGAACAGCCCCTACGTCCAGCGCTACATGACCGACAAGAATTACGGGATTGTGGAGACCTTGACCGCCTGGGCCGAGGAGCGGGGCCATTCTATGGTGGAACTTGCCCATGCTTGGCTGTTGGGGCAACCCCAGGTCAGCTCGGTCATATCGGGCGCAACCAAGCTGAGCCAAGTGCAGAGCAACGCAGCCGCGGCCGAGTGGTCGTTGAGTGCGGATGAGTTGGCCGCGGTCAATGGTGTATTGGCAGGATAGGGAACGGTTTTTAGTGCAAGCAGACCTGCCAGTTTTGAAAAACCTGGCAGGTCTGCGCGTCTTGCGGCGAACCCATTTTTGGCGTACCATACGTCTGCATGATTTGGCTTCGACACCCCTCTCCCTTTCATATACAAAGGAGTACTCCGATGGATTTGACCCGTCACAACACCTCTGCTGGCCCGCGCTGGGCTGTGGATGGCACCTATTTACCCGCGGGCATCACCTTGGGCGGTCTGCTTGCCTTGCCCGCGGCTGGTCTGGCTGAACTGGTGGGCCAGCTCAAAACCGGCGAAGCAGCCAGCGGTGAACTGCTTGCCCCTATCGACCCGGCCCAGGAAGTCTGGGGCAGCGGCGTGACCTATCTGCGCAGCCGAGACGCGCGCAAGGCCGAATCGAAGAGTTCCGCCGATGTCTATCAGCAGGTCTACGACGCGGAGCGACCCGAAATTTTCTTCAAGCAGGTGGGCTGGCGCACAGTGGGCCACGGCCAGCCTGTGCGCATCCGGGCCGACACTACCTGGAATGTGCCCGAACCCGAACTGGTACTGGTGATCAATGCCGGGGGTGAAATCGTCGGTTATACAGTCGGCAACGACATGTCCAGCCGGGATATCGAAGGTGAAAACCCCCTTTATCTGCCCCAGGCCAAAACTTACACCGGCTCGTGCGCGGTGGGGCCAGCCATTCGTCTGCTCAGTGCCGCCGAGTTGGCCGATCTGCCCATTCAACTGGAAATTGTGCGGGACAGTGCGGTCGTCTTTGCTGGCGATACGGCCACCAGCCGCATGAAACGCACCTTCCCCGATCTGGCCTCCTGGCTCTACCGGGAACTCACCTTTCCCCACGGCGCGCTGCTGATGACAGGCACGGGCATTGTCCCGCCGGACGATTTCACCCTGCACAGCGGCGACGTGATTCGGGTGACGATTGGGGGAATGGGGTTGGAAAATGCGGTGGGATAATACGTATTGCGTGCTGCGTATGACGCCTGAGATCCCGTCAATGCCACTACTTACGCAGCACGCAATGTTATTCTTCCTCAACGGAGCAGACAACACCTGACCGTTCAACAGACAGGACAAACCAATGACCACTTACAAGAATCTCATCGCCGGGGAATGGGTCGAATCGGCCACCGGCGAGACTTTTGCGAACCATAACCCAGCCACCGGCGATCTGTTGGGCCATTTTCCCAGCGCCACTGTGGAGGACACCCAGCGGGCCATTGCCGTTGCGAATGAAGCATTATCCGGCTGGGCCAATACCCCGCCACCATCTCGTGCTGTGATTCTGGACAAAGCGAGCAAAATCATCGACCGGCGCGGCGACGAATTTGCCAAGGCCTTGACCCAGGAAGAGGGCAAGACATACGCCGAAGCCCGGGGCGAAGTGAACCGGGCGCGGGACATCTTCGCCTATGCAGCAGGCGAGGGTTGGCGCATGGGCGGCCAGACATTGCCCAGCAATATCCCCGGCGAGCTGCTCTACACCCGACGCGAACCCTTAGGCGTTGTCGCGCTTGTCACTCCGTGGAACTTCCCCATCGCTATCCCCGCCTGGAAGATGGCCCCCGCGCTCATCTACGGCAACACGGTCGTCTTCAAGCCGGCCAGCCTCTCACCCCACATCGGCCTGCTGCTGGTAGAAGCCCTGGTGGAAGCCGGAATTCCTGCGGGCGTGCTCAATTTTGTCACCGGTTCGGGGCGCTCGGTGGGCAACACATTGGTGGGCAGCAAAGATGTAGACGGCGTGAGTTTCACTGGCTCGTATTCGGTAGGCATGGGTATTTACGCCCAGGCGATGAAAAACCTGACCCGTGTCCAGTTGGAGATGGGCGGCAAGAACCCGACGGTTGTGCTAAAGGATGCGGAGATTGCCCAGGCTGTGGCGCTGACAGTTGCGGGCGGTTTCGGCGTCACCGGGCAGGCGTGTACGGCCACCAGCCGGGTGATCGTGGAAGAGTCGGTAGCCGATAAATTCGCCGCGGCCCTCGCCGACGCAGCCCGCAACCTACGGGTGGGCAACGGGCTGGAATCCGGCGTGCAGATGGGGCCGGCAGTTGATCAAGGCCAGTTGGAAACCGATCTGGAGTATATCCGCATTGCCCAGAAGGAAGGGGCAATGCTGCTGGCCGGTGGCAGTCGAGCCACCGACGACGGCTATTTCGTTCAACCAACTGTTTTCGACGGGGTGGATGTCTCCATGCGTATCGCCCAAGAAGAAGTGTTCGGCCCGGTGGTGGGCATCATCCGGGCGCGAGACTTCGACGATGCACTGGAAAAGGCCAACGCCATCGAGTTCGGCCTCTCGGCCACGGTTGTCACGAATAATTTGCAGCGGGCCTTCCAGTTTGCCAACCGCATCGACGCCGGTGTAGTGAAGATCAACGAATCATCATCCGGGCTGGCGTTGCAGGCCCCATTTGGCGGCTTCAAACATTCCAGCGCCAACACCTTCAAAGAGCAGGGTCCAGCTGCGATCGAGTTCTATACCCGAACAAAGACTGTCTATGTGGGGCATGGATAGAGGCACATCACAGACGGTATACGGCTGACGACGGACGACGGACGACCACCTTGGGCATCGGTTGGTCGCCCGTCGTCCGTCGCCCGTCGTCTCTGCAAATCCCCAATCTCTCATCTATCATTCCTAATCTCTCACACCCAATCTCTAAGGACCACCAATGAAAATCACTTCTATCAAAACTGCCGCAACCAAGGGCCACGGCATGCACCTGTGGGTGCGGGTGACCACCGACGCGGGCGTCACCGGCATCGGCGAATGCGTCCACGGCGGCAAGCAGGCCATCGCCATCATCGGCTATCTGGAAGAGCGGCTGATCGGCCGTGATCCCTTTGCCATCGACGCCATTTTCGAGGATATGCGCCGCAAGCACGTCTTTGACGGCGGCACAGGCGGAGCGCTGATCACCGCGCTCACCGGCATCGAGATCGCCCTGTGGGACTTGAAAGGCAAAGCCCTGGGCGTGCCCATCTACGAGCTGCTGGGCGGCAAATTCCGCGACAAAATCCGGGTCTACGCCGACTGCCAGGTCTCCACCGGTATGAACTTCGACGAGATCAAACAGGTGGTGGACGATGTGCTGGAAAAGGGCTTCACGGCCCTGAAGATCGACGTGGACATCGACGCCTATGGCTACAAGGGCAGCGAGGTAGCCGATTTCCAGAAGGACGCTTTCAATTACACGGCCATCCAGTGGGAGCACGAGCGCATGGTGCAGTTGGTGGATATGGTGACCAGCGCCGCGGGCAAAGATGTTGCCGTGGCAGCGGATGTGCATACCCGGCTGGATGTGCCCAGCGCCATTCGCCTGGTGCAGGATTTAGCGCCCTATAATTTGATGTGGCTGGAAGAGCCTGTGCCCGCAGAAAATGTGAAGGCCATGCGCGAGGTGAAGCAGCACTCCAAGAATCCCATCTGCGCGGGGGAGAACCTCTACCTGCGCCACGGCTTCCGGGACTTGCTGGAGCAGCAGGCGGTGGACATCATCATGCCTGACATTCCCAAGTGCGGCGGGCTGTCCGAATGTCGCAAAATCGCCAATATGGCCGAGCTTTACTATGTTCCTTTCGCGCCCCACAACGTCTCGTCGCCCATTGGAACCCTGGCTTCGGCCCATGTCTGCGCAACCGTGCCCAACTTCCTGGTGCTGGAATTCCACTGGCTGCACCGGGACTACTGGACGACGATCATCCAGGAGAAGACGGACATCATCAAAGATGGCTTCATCCACATGAGCGATCGCCCCGGCATCGGCGTGGAACTGGACGAGGAAGTGGGACAGCAGTATCAATTTCCGGGGACGACGTGGTTTGCGTAGAAAAAGAATAGTGTCGGGGAGCAAGTGTCTGGTGTCAGATTGGCGGGATATCTGCCCCCGACACTTGAAGTCGGATAGGAACGCTATTTTTGTGGGGGATGCCAGCCAACCCGAACCCAAAGGCGTCGGGTTTCAACAGCAAAAGGATTGTTCAAACCCAATGCTTCGACCGTCGCACGACCGCAAATAGTGCGCCCAATGATTTCGGTACCGTCGGTGCTCCACAAAAAATGTCGTTGCCAGAGCTGGCGGCGGGGATCGAACAGTCGTACTCGTCGTCCACTCAGCGGATCGCGGCCGTGGGTGCGAGCGCCTTTGTACTGGTTGCAGGGTCGACAACTGAGCCAGAGGTTCTCAACCTCATCACCACCACCTGCCGCAACAGGAATAATGTGGTCGATTTCGAAAGGACTATAGGCCAGCGCTTGTTGTGTCTGGCAATAACCGTAGCGATCTTGGGCTTCGACACGCAATTGGGCTCGCTGTTCGGCGGAGATACGGCTGGATGTCATGGATGGCCTGCGGGACGCAGCCCCCGGCTGACCGCCTCTACAAGAGCCTCTGCTTTTTGCAACTGTCCAAATTCGTAGACACGCATCAGTGCCCACAATTCGGGCCGTTCATTTGGCGCAAGAGTTGCGGCTTGTTGTCGATCCAGAAGTTCGCTCAAGCGCTCGCTCTGTTCCACTGCCATTTGGGAATCACAGCGAGCCAGTAGCAGATCATCCGCAAGGCTTTGCACGGACACATCTTGTATATCCCACGCGCTGATTGCCTGGGTGAGTACATCATTCAATAGTCCCGGAACAGGACGCTGGGCACTATTGGCAAGCCTTTCCGCACGGCGGTACACATCATCAGGCAAAGTTAGCAAAATTTGAGTAGACATGGTTTCTTCTCTCTATTTTGGGTAATGCAATGTGCATCTTCTCGGCGAAACTACAGCAAATTTTATCACTTTAGCCTGGTTGTTCCAACTGTTCAAATTACGATAGGACATCATCATTGCGTCGATCGTAAGGTGTCTGATGCAGTAGCAACACGATTGTCTGGAGAATCATCCCGATGTCCCAACCCAACATCCTCCTATTCCTCACCGACGACCACGGCCAGTGGGCTGCGGGTTGTTATGGCAACCATGCCCTGCCCACGCCGAACATGGATCGGCTGGCCGCGGCGGGCGTGCGCTTTGCCAACGCCTTCACCCCCAGCCCGGTCTGCTCGCCGGCCCGGGCCTGCCTGCTCACCGGGCGCACGCCCTCCCAGGTGGGCATCCACGATTGGCTGCAAGAGGCCGAGCCGGTGATCGGTGATTTCGACTGGCTGGCTGGGGAGTTGACCCTGCCCCAACTGCTTTCCACCGCTGGCTACCATTGTGGGCTGTCGGGCAAATGGCATCTGGGCCGCTCCTACGCCACGCCGCCCGGCTTCGACTGGGCCTTTGGTCTGCCCCGCTGGCAAGGGGTTCACAATGGGCGCTACACCTATCATTTGAACGGGCAGCCCGTTGAGTTGGACGGCAACAAGAGCACCCTGATCACCGATCACGCGCTGGACTTTCTGGACAACGCGCCCGACGACAAGCCCTTTTTTCTCAACGTGGGCTACATCGCCACCCACTCCCCCTACGACGCCGCCAGCCACGATCCGGCCCTGACCGCCCGTTTTGCCGACCACCATTTCGACGAAATCCCCGCGTATCACCCCCACCCGTGGAATCGCAACGAAGGGCTGGCCGGTGGTTTCAAACCGACAGCCGAACAGATCCGCAGCCGTTACATGGGCTACTATGCGTCGGTGGTGGAGATCGACCGGGAGATTGGCCGCCTGTTGGCAAGGCTGGAAGAGAGGGATCAGCTAGCGAATACTATCGTCATCTACACGTCGGATCACGGCTGTGCCCTGGGGCATCATGGCTTTTGGGGCAAGGGCAACAGCACCCGCCCGCTGAATATGTACGAGACATCCCTGCGGGTTCCCCTGCTGATGGCCGGGCCGGGGATTGCTACGGGACAGGTGGCCGAAGAGTGGGTCGATCACTACGACAGCTTCCAGGCCATCTGCCAGTGGGCCGGAGTGAGCTTGCCGGATCGGGCTTATCCGGGTCGCAGTTATGCACCGGTTGTGGCGGGTGAGCGCGTCGATTGGGACGATACCCGCTATGGCGAGTACGGCGATCTGCGCATGATCCGCACACCCCAGCACAAATATGTCAAGCGTTACCCCAACGGCCCCCACGACCTGTTCGATCTAGTGGAAGACCCGGATGAGAAGCTCAACCGGGCGGGCTGGGACGAATATCAACCCGTGCAGGCGAAGTTGGATGAGCAGTTGGCCGAGTGGTACGCGGGCTTCGCGGAGAGTGCCAGTGACGGGCGTCGGGTGAAGTTTCAGCGGGTTCACAACCGCAACGAAGCGTGGCGGGACGGACGGCGGGAGCGGGCCGGGTTGCAGGTGTATGATCTGTGGGAGAGTTGACCACAGCCGACATGACAGACTACAGACGAATGTATGCAATGTCGCCCATCCACTTCGTCTGTAGTCTGTGGTCCGTAGTCTGTCGTCGCCCTTCTACCCCATCGCGCTCCGCAACTCCGCCACCGCGGCCGCTTCGATATCGTGAATACGCAGCACCTGCTCGGCAATGGTCTCTTGCAGATCGCCAGCTTCAGCTTCACTCAGGGGGAAATCCTCATCTATTTGGCGGCGAATGGCCCGCAGACGCTCGTCGATGACCCGCCGTGCCTCCAAGCTGGCAACGCCCTCGTCCAGAAAAAGACGGTGCTGGCGCAGCATCAATTGTCGCGTCTCGGCCAGGGGTGGCGACCAATCGGGCAGGAGCGCAGTGCTGAGATCATCCCACGCCGTTGCACTGGCCCGGAACTGGCGGGCGACCCCGGTCAGTGCTGCTTTGCCCAGGATCAGAGCAGCTTCGTCCAGAAAATCCGCGTAGACATCCCGCTCTGCCTTGCCAGCCTTGCCAAAAATGTTGATATCCCAGAAAGCGCTGGTCAGCCCTGCATAGAGCTTCGGGCCGGGGGGAAACTCATTGGCCCAACTCCCCCTCTTTTTGGGGCTGGTGAGCATCTCGGCCCATTTCCCATAGGCCGCCAGGCCAAAATTGTGGCGTGCCCCCTTGGGCGGCTTTTCCGTGAAGAGCTTGATGCAGTCCCAAATCCCCGCCTGCACCGAGGATGGCAATTTGTCCGGGTCGGGGAAATCCAGGGTGAGTACCCGGTGTTTCACATTCTTCACCCGCCCCCGCAGATCGGCCAGTTGGCCCGTGGTCACCGAGAGGGGCACTCGCGCCCGGTCGGCCACATCCACCCGGTCGGCGGCTTCGTCGTAGCCGTAGACGATTACCGGGAACATGTGCCACATACTCTCGTCCTGGGGTTGGCTTTGGTAGGGCAGGCTGAACATATCCACCCAGACCAGCGCGGGTACGCCATCTTGCAGCACATCCACCAGATTCTTTACCGCTTTGGCCGGGTTGGCGGTGTGGCGCAGTTCCTGGACAACCCCCAGCCGTTGGAGCATGGTCTCGAAGGGATCGAAAGTGTTGCGGGTGAGGATGCGGGCTTGGGGATCGACCCCAGCGTAGGCAAAGACGAAATAGCCCATCACCGCGCCGCCGCTGATACCCATCAGCAGAGCCTCGGAGTAGGGTTGGCCCGTATGGGGTGCTACGATGCCCCGGTAGTCGAAATAGTTGCGGACGGTCCCTGTTTCCCAATGCAGACCGTCGAATTGGTGATAGTCGGTCAAAACGGGCATGGTTTCCTCCTCTGCCAACGTGTATTGGTGGGTCAATGGCCCTATTATAGCGAGTTGTGCAGTGCCTGTGGCAAAAGAGAGACATAGTCGACCAAAACAAACGTGAGATCGAAGAATGATCTCACGTTTCGCGTTTCATGTTTTTGGGCAAGTCCAAGCTCCGGTCAATCGGCCAAAGAGAATACCCGCGCGCCCGCACTGGCGGGCGAAGTGTAGACCTCTGGCCAAATGTTCATTGTTTTGGAATAGCGTTCGAGGATGGCGTCGCGCACGGCCCGCTCGTGGCCTTTGCTCACCAGGGCCACCGCGCAACCGCCAAAGCCCGCGCCGGTCAGCCGTGCGCCCAGGCAACCCGGCACACTGCGCATGGCATCCACCATGGCATCCAACGCGTCGCTGCTCACTTCGTAGTCGTAGCGCAGACTCTCGTGGCTGGCATTCATCAGCCGCCCCACTTCGTCCAGATCGCCCGCGGCCAGCGCGGCCACAGTTGCCATCACCCGCTCGTTCTCGCCCACCACGTGTCGGCAGCGGCGATAGACCACCGGGGAAAGCAGAGCCTTGTGTTCCTCCAACTGGGCGCTGGTCACATCCCGCAGCGCAGTGATGCCGGGCAGTACTGCCTGCAACCGATCCACTCCCTTTTCACATTGAGCGCGGCGTTCGTTGTAGGCGCTGTTGGCAAGGGAACGGCTGGCCTTTGTATTGCCAATCACCAGGGATGCACCGTCGGGGAAGGGAACCCGCTGGTAATCCAGCGAGCGGCAGTCAATGAGAAGAGCGTGCCCTTCTTCGCCCAAGGTGCTGATGAACTGGTCCATGATGCCACAGTTGACGCCGACAAACGCGTTCTCGGCGTGTTGGGCGGCTTTGGCAATCTGTGCGCCGGGCAGAGCATCGGTTGCACCCGCAGCCGAAAGCAGAGCAAGTGCGTTGGAAATTTCCAACCCGGCAGAGCTGCTCAACCCACTGCCTCGGGGAATATTGCCGCTGACCACCCCTTCCAGACCAGTCAGACGCACGCCCGCTTCTTCCAGCGCCCAGGCCACACCCATTGTGTAGTTAGCCCAGAAAACGTTATTGTCAAAGGCGAGACTGTCCAGGTCAAAGTCGGCCCAGGAATCGAATTCCACCGCGTAGAGACGTACCCGTCTGTCGGCGCGGGGGCGGAAGACCACCTGAACATCTTTGTCCAGGGCTACAGGCAGCACAAAGCCGTCATTGTAGTCTGTGTGTTCGCCGATGAGATTCACTCGACCGGGCGCA
>JAHEML010000717.1 GCA_024643705.1 Caldilineaceae bacterium
AAAATGGCTGTCTTGTCCGCCTTAGCTCGTCACCACTACAACTTTGCCGGTGCTTCGCCGCTCCATCAACGCGCGCAGTGCTTCGCCCGTTTCTGCCAATGGGTAGGTGGCGGAGATGTGGGGCTTGAGTTTGCCCGCGGCGTGCCAGCCGAAAAGGGTGACGAGGGAATCGGTGAGCACGGCGGGGTTGCGTTTGGCATAGGCTCCCCAATAGAGACCCACTGCCGAGGCATTCTTCACCAGGAGCAGACCGGCGGGAATCTGGGGGATGCGCCCACTGGCAAAGCCGATGACCAGCAGCCGGCCTTCCCAGGCGATGCAGCGTAGGGATTGGTCAAAAACGTCGCCGCCTACCGGATCGTAGATCACGTCTGCGCCCCGCCCGCCGGTGATGGCCTTGACCCGATCGACGAAATTTTCTTGCGTGTAGTCGATGGTATGGGTCGCGCCATAGTGCTGGGCCAAGGCCAGTTTTTCGGCGCTGCTGGCTGTCGCGATCACAGTTGCGCCCAACAGTGCGCCGATCTCCACCGCGGCCAGCCCAACCCCGCCCGCCGCGCCGTGGACAAGCAACGTCTCGCCCGACTGCAAGCCTGCCCGGTGGGTCAGCCCCACGTGGCTTGTGCCATAAGCGATGAGAAAACCGGCTGCGGTCTCGTAGGATATACCATCCGGCAGGGGCACGCAACGGGTCGCGTCCACCGCTACTTGCTCGGCAAAGCCTCCGGTATCGCACAGGGCCGCCACCCGTTGGCCGACGCGAGGGTGAGAAACGCCTTCGCCCAGAGCCAGCACATCCCCGGCTATCTCTGCGCCGGGCACAAAGGGCAGGGGCGGCTTCTCCTGATATTTGCCCTGGACAATCAGGGTGTCGGCAAAGTTGACCCCGCAGGCCCGGATGCCCACAACCACTTGTCCCGGTCCCGGTGTGGGATTCGGGAGGTCGGCTAGCCGCAGGGCGTCGGGTCCGCTTAGCTCTGTGCAGAGAATTGCTTTCACGCCGTCCCCTCCTGGTTCGTTGTGCTGGCTGTGTTGGCGCGCAACTGGGCGTCCATCAGTTGTAGGTGCTGGTATATTTCACCCAGCGCTTTGTCCTGGGCCACCAGATGCTCCATCATCGCCCGTATCTCTTCTTCCGCCTTTTGGTTGATCAGGTAATCGTTGTGGGCTTCTAATCTGTCGCGCGCTGCCTGGCGGTTCTGGCTCATCATGATCATGGGCGCGGTGTAGGCGGCCTGGGTCGATAGCACCAAGTTCATCAAAATGAAGGGGTATGGGTCCCAGTGCTGGACATAGGCTGTGATGTTGAGGATGACCCAGATGATCAGCAACACAGACTGAATGATGATAAAACGCCAGGAACCCACCATCTCCGCAATGCGATCCGCTGCTCTTTGGCCGAAGCTGAGTTGTTCGTCTTCTAGTTTGTTGACGCTAATGACCGGTGGGTGGTCGTGGGCAAACGGTTTGGGGAAATGCAGGTGCTGGTTCATTCGATCCTCTCAATTTTCAGCTATGACGATAGATTTCAACAGTCCGCATTCCAACTTCCACAATTCGCATTACCTAAATTCCCATTCCGCCTGTCACCTCCAGCACATGGCCGGTGATGTAGCGGGCCAAGGGCGATGCCATGAGTACGATGCCGCCGGCGGCTTCTTCGGCTGTGGCAGCCCGTCCCAGGGGAATGCGCTGTTCGATGTTGCTGTCCAGTAGGGCGCGCACTTTTTGGGGGATGCCCAGGACTACCTCGTGGCCGTCGATGTCGATGGCTTCTTCCTGGACTTCTTTGGTGCGGGTCAACCGGGTGTCGATGTAGCCAAAGGCCACCGCGTTGCAGCGGATGCCCAGGTAGCCCCACTCTTTGGCGACGGTTTTTGTCAAGCCGACGACACCCATTTTGCCCGTGGCATAGTTGGCCTGCCCAATGTTGCCGTGCAGCCCAGAGGTGGACGAGACATTGACCACACAGCGGTTGCCGAAGGGCTGGCCCGCCTCTTTTTCGGCCTGGGCCGCCGCGCGCAGATAGGGAGCCACCGCCCGGATCATGCGAAAGGGCGCGGTGGCGTGGACATCCAGAATGGCCTGCCACTGCTCGTCGGTCATCCGATGGATCATCCCATCCCAGGTGTAGCCCGCGTTGTTTACCAGGATGTGGATTTCTCCAAAGGCGCCTACGGCGGCCTGCATGAGCTTGTCTGGGAAAGCTGGGTCGGTCACGCTGCCCGCTACCGCAATCGCCTGGCCACCCGCCTGCACGATGGCGTGGGCTGTCTCTTCGGCGGGTTCCGGGTTCAGATCGTTGACGACAACACGCGCCCCCTGTTCGGCAAAAAGGTGGGCCGCGGCTGCGCCGATCCCCCGCCCTGCGCCGGTGATGATGACTGTTTGGTTGGTGAACATAGCTGCTCCTTTGGATAGTGGGTATTGCGTAATCCGTAGTGCGTATCGACGACGTACCACATCAAGTCCGCGTCGCCCAGTGCCTGCAAATTGACTGCTTACGCACTACGCAACACGCAATACTCTAAAACCCCATACTGCGCCCGATAATCTCTTTCATAATCTCATTCGTGCCGCCGTGGATGGGGTCTACCCGCTGGTCGAGATAGAGGCGGGCGATAGGGTATTCCAGCATGTAGCCGTAGCCGCCGTGGAGTTGCAGGCATTGATCCACCACCCGTTTCTGCATGTCGCTCAGCCACCATTTGGACATGGCCGCTTTCTCCGCGGACAATTCTTTCTTGGTTTGCAGATCGATGCAGTGGTCGAGAAAGACCCTGCCAATCTCCACTTCGGTCGCCATTTCGGCCA
>JAHEML010000718.1 GCA_024643705.1 Caldilineaceae bacterium
CCCAGCCAACGAACATCCCCAGAAAGTTGTCGCTGAGAATGAGAATCAGCATGGCGAAGACGAAAAAGTTCAGATAGACGAAGAAGCGCTGGAAGCGTTCCTCGTCGTGCATGTAGCCCGTGGCGTAAATGTGGATCAAGCTACCCACGCCGGTCACGATCAGGGCCATGGTCACGCTCAGGGTGTCGACGAGCATGGCAGCCGGCGCGTGGAAATTGCCGATGTCGATCCAGTCCCACAGGTGTACGGTGGCTTCCCGGTGATGGGGGTCCATGCCCAGCAGGCTGAAAAAGAGACCCAGGGCCACGGCAAACGCGCCGATCACCGCGCCGGATGCAATCCAGCCGATGGCGTTTTTACTCAGGCGCGCACCCAAAAAGAGATTGATCAGCGCGCCCGCAGCAGGAAAAGCGAAGATGAGCCAGGCGAAGTCGAGCATAAGTCAGAATTCTCCAGAGGAGGAGATTGGGCGATTGCGAAATTCAGAGATTGGGGATTGTGCGAATCTCTGAATATCTAATCTCCAATCTCTATTACCACTTCAACAAATTAATCTCGTCGATGTTGATACTCTTGCGGTGGCGGGTGTTGGCAATCAAAATCGCCAGCCCCACGGCCACTTCGGCGGCAGCCACGGCCATAATCATAAAGACGAAAATTTGGCCGTTGAGATTGCCCCATTGACGGCTGAGGGCGATCAGGGTGAGGTTGACACTGTTGAGCATCATTTCCACACACATAAAAATAATCAGAGCGTTGCGCCGCACAAGCACGCCCGTGGCACCGATCGCAAAAATGAGTGCAGCCAGAATCAAGTAGTAGCTGGTGGGGATCATCGGTCGCTCGCTTTCACAGACGGGATGCCTTCGCCCGCGCCTTCTGGTTGGCGACCCATCACCAGCGCGCCCAGCAGCGCCACCAGCAGCAGGACACCTACCAGTTCGAAGGGCAGGATGTAGTTGGTAAAAAGTTCCAGACCGACCACTTTGGGAGCGCCGCCCTGAAGTGCCGTGCTGTCCGCGGGTAACGGCATTAATCTCTGCACTGCGCTGTAGCCAAGCCCGATCAGCAGGATCAGCCCCAACCCCAGCCCCACCAGACGGCTCCATGTGCGCTGGGCCGCGCTGAAGTCATTCGTCTCGCCGCCGATGAGCATAATCACAAAGAGGATGAGAATGACGATGCCGCCCGCGTAGACGATCACCTGGGCCGCGGCCAGAAACTGGGCATCCAGTGTCACGTAGAGGACGGCTAGGGTGGCAAAGTTCACCAACAGAAAGAGCGCGCTGTGAACCGGCTGGCGGCTGACAACCACCCCAAACGCCGCGGCCAGGCTGACAGCCCCGATGACAAGAAAAAAGAGGAGAGATAGACTCATAGCCACTTACTCCGGGCGGATGATGACGTTGGGTTCGCCGGGATTGAGCAGTTGCTCTTTGGTCAGGATAAAATCCTTGCGCTCGTAGTTGGCCATGGCGAAATCGTGGCCCAACACAATCGCTTCCACCGGGCAGGCTTCTTCACAGTCGCCGCAGAAGACACAGCGCAGCAGATTGACCTCGTAGACCTTTGCGTAGCGCTCGCCCGGCGAAGTGGGATTGCTCAGATCGTTTTCGTCGGCTTCCACATAGATGGCGCCGGTAGGGCAGGCTGCCTCGCAGAGCATACAGCCGATGCAGCGCTCCATGCCGTTGGCGTAGCGGCGCAGTTCGTGCTTGCCCCGAAAACGGGGGTACATGGGCACCGCATCCCGGGGATATTCGGTCGTGATCGGTTTCTCGGCCAGGTGCTTGAGCGTGACGCCCATCGCCTTGCCGATATCAATTGCGCCTTTGATATAATCGCCTAATGCCATAGAAAAATCCTTGAGATTAGGAGATTAGGAGCTTAGGAGATTCGAGACTGTATACCAATCTCTCAATCCCTTCATCTCCCAATCCCTTCTATTTCAAAAATACCGCCAATAGTGCCGAAATGACCATATACCCGATACTCAGTGGCAACAGGAATTGCCAACAGAATTTCATCAACTGGTCGTAGCGGGGGCGGCTGACGCTGGCCCGCACCCAAATGAAGACGCAGAGAAGAATGAACACTTTTGCGATGAGATAGATCGGGCCAAGCCAGACAATCTCTTCGGCGAAGGGTCCCCGCCAGCCACCAAAGAAGAGTGTTGCCATAATGGCGCTGGTGGTGATCATGTTGATGTATTCGGCCATCATAAAGATGGCAAATTTCATGCCGCCGTATTCGGTCTGGAAACCAGCCACCAATTCGTTTTCGGTCTCCGGCAAATCAAAGGGGCTGCGGTTGGTCTCGGCCAGAATGCAGATGAAGAAGAAGGGGAAGGCCAGCCAGAGCCAAATCCACTCCCACCAGGGCCGGGCGTTGTCCACCAGATTGACCAAGCTGAAATCCCCAGCCAGAATCAGAATACTGACCAGAAACATCCCCATCGGCAACTCATAGGAGACCATTTGGGCCGACGAGCGCAGCGCACCCAGCAGGGAATAGTTGTTGTTGCTGCTCCACCCAGCCAGAATAATGCCGTAGCCTTCCACGCCTGCAATCGCCAGAATCCACAAAAAGCCGATGCTCACATCCGCCACAGCTGGCATGCCGTGGGCAATAGGGATCACCGCCCAGATGAGCAGGGCCGGAACCAGAGCCAGGGCAGGCGCGATGACGTAAATCGGCTTGTCCACGTGGTTGGGGATAATCTCTTCTTTGAAGAGCGCCTTCACCGCGTCGGCCAGAGGCTGCATCAGGCCAAACTTGCCCGCCCGGTTGGGTCCATAGCGGACCTGAAAACGG
>JAHEML010000719.1 GCA_024643705.1 Caldilineaceae bacterium
CCCACGCCGTGCGCAAGATTTCGACTTCCGGGTTCGTGTAGGGGCCGATGTCTGTGCCCACACCCGAAGCCAGATCGATCATGCCAAAGTGCTCGTGGGCAGCTTCGGAAGTGTAAAAATTCACCGGTAGTGTGGGCGCTATGGTTACTGTCTCGCCTGGGGCGCCGGCCAAGGGTGGCGGACCAGCAACCACCTGGCAACCACCCAAAACCAGCGCCAGCAGAACAAGAATGGCGATTGCAGCACGGGCAGATTGGCTGGCTTGTCCGGTCATTCGATGACTTGTACGCATGTTGATTCTCCTTGATGGCTCAATAAATTTGTGGCTTAAAAAAAAGATGCTGTTTAATTTTTGACACGAATGGCACGAAATTCACGTGTAGATCGAGCAGAATGTGTGCAAGAGGCTGCACGGATTGTCGACCAGTATCCCTCAATCTCGCTTCTCCTTTCTGCCACCATCGGGCGGGACTGGCTCATCGAGTTTTCCCATCAGATACCCAATCGCCTCGTGCCACTCGCTGTAGTAGCTCACCTCGCCGCTGAGGATATGGCGCACCTGCACCCGCACCATCGAACCATTGCGGATGCGGGGTTCCTTCCAAAGACGCAGCAGAAAGAGATGGGAGAGGGGCGATGGCACAGCATTCTTGCTCCTGGGAGGGGCAGGCAATGGGAAACGTCTACAGGCCCACACTCTATCAGGCGGGAAGATCGCAGAGCGATCCATCGGGCGCGGCGAAACGATCCACCCGGATCGTCGGGGAGGAATTGTGGCGTCGATGCTTGGTGGGAAAGATGGACGGAACGCGGCGGGGGGGTAGGAGGGGTGGGGAACTACAAAGTTACTGTTCGAGCAATCTACCGGCCTCGATCAGGTCGGCTGAATCAAAACCTTCGCTAAACCAGCCATAGATTGGACGGAGGATTTTTTTGGCTTCGTGCAACCGGCCTTCGTCTCGCCACAGGTGGCAGAGGCTGATGGCAGCTCGCAGTTCCAGAGATTTGGCGCGCTGTTGGCTGGCGGTTGCCAACGCCTGACGAAACCAGGGTTCCACCTCCTGTGCCGATGCACCCTGGGTTAGCAGGAATTCGCCCCGCAACCGTTGCAGTTCCGCATACCACAAGCGCTCATCCCCGCTGTGGGCGCGCTCGAAGGCCCTGTCCAGGGTGGCATGGGCGTCGTCAAAACGGCCCGCCATCCCATAGGCTTCGGCCAATGGACTGATAAAGAGGGTAAGAACGCCCGCCCCCGCACTGTCCATCCCCCGAATACCCTCTTCCATTTGCCGGATGCCCGTTGGCTGATCCCCCGCATGAAATGCGACCCATCCCAGATAGAGGGCCGCGGCCGCCTGCCAGAAGGACATTTCATATCGATCGGCCAGCGCAGCCAACCGTGGGGCCTGTTGTTGAATGGTGACCAAAGAGCGCATACCATAGCCCACCTGCAAGGAAGTGGTGAGGACAATCGCTCTTTGAAAGTGGGTGTTTTGGCTGGCCGCGTAATTTTCGTCAATGGTGCGCCTCGACTGGTCGGCATAGCCCAGCAGCCACAAGGCAAGAACGTGAAAGGAATGGCCGCTGGCTTGACCCGACGCTCCCAGCAGATAGTGCTCGTGAGCTGCTGTCAGGTCGCCCATACGCAGGTAGGTGACCGCTACACTGTTGAGGGCGGTTGCCACGGTTGGCGATGCAGGATCGTCGTCCAACGTGCGTACTATATCCAGGGCCTCCTGGGCATAGGCAAGCGCCTCCCGGTGTTGGCCCCGCATCCCAAAGTAGCTTCTCATGTGGGACAAAACCAGGCACAATTGCCAACGAGAGCCAATCTCCCGTGCCAACTGGAGTGCCTCGGTGCCGATGGGGAGGGTCGCGTCGGGAGGCCAGCCCATTGTCTTTGGCAGCAGATCGAGGATGTCCAGCATGACAGCCAACTTTGCCTGCTGCTGCTTGTCAGCTTGGGGTAACTCGTTTAGCAAAATAAGGGCGGAACGGAGAAGCGAGAGTGCTTCTGTGTTTGCCAGGCGATCTGTAGCCACAGCGGCTGCCTGGCGGTAATAGCCAATGGCGGCTTTCCCATTGCCACCCTGGGCGTTGTGGACAGCCAGACGAGCAGCAACGCTATCTACATTGTCGGCGTGAAGCGCTTCCAGCCCTGCGGCGATCTGGCGATGCAAGTGGGGGCGGCGCACCGGGCTGATGTCGGCGTAGGCCACATCCCGGATGCGATCATGGCTGAAATCGTAGGCATCCCGGCCCTGTTCGCGCACAATGCCCCGCCGCCACAATTCATCCAGCGCTGTCACCAGATTATCCTCCCCGGTGGCGCTGACCGCGTTCAACGTCTGATAGGTGAAGTCGCGCCCGATCACCGCCGCCAGCTCGGCCAACAGGCGAGCACCCGCCGATAGCCGAGCCAGCCGTGAGCGGATCACATCGTAGACTTTGGGCGGCAGGCCAGGTGAATAGTTTGTGCTATTGCCATCCGAATCCGGGGTGTCCAGCCCGGCGCGTACGCTTTCCACCACGAAGAGTGGATTGCCCGCGGTTTCGGCAACCAGACGTGCGGCCATCTCTTCATCCAGAGCGTGGCCCAATTCTTGTGCGGCCAGGGCAGCAACACCATCGGCAGCCAAGGGCGCCAGCGCTAATTGGGTCAACTGGTCTTCTGCGCCCAACCCTGCCGTTAGCTGGTTGAGCGGGTGATCGGCGTCGATCTCCTGGGGGCGCACCGTGCCGACGATCAGGACGGGCAGGGTTGGGTCGAAGCGCAGAAAAAAGCGTAACCATGTCAGGGTCTCTTCGTC
>JAHEML010000720.1:0-2324 GCA_024643705.1 Caldilineaceae bacterium
CCAGGCTGGGCTGCATATACTTGTCGAAAAGCCCATGACCCTCTTTGCCGCCGAAGCAAAGGAATTGGTGGAGATCGCGGCACAGCAGGGCGTTCAGATCGCCATGGGATACAACCACACCTACGCGCCCTACACCATCCGCGCCCAAGAGATCGTGGCATCCGGCGCGCTGGGCGCACTGCAATATGCCACGGGCATCTTCAATCAGCACGTCATGCCCCTGCTCCAGGGGAAATCTACCGGCATTGGCGAAGGCCGAGAGCGCTTGGTGCATAGCCCCGCCGATGCCTACAGCGACCCGCGGCGCTCCGGGGGTGGTCACGGCCACCTACAGATCACCCATCTGGCATCCCTGCTCTTTTACATCAGCGGACGACGGGTGCGCAGGGTACAGGCACGTATGGCAAAGCATGGATTGGCTGTAGACCTAGTGGATGCGATTCTGGTCGAGTTTGACAATGGCAGCCTGGGCGCGCTGGGGGGGACAGGCAACATGGCCGACGGGCGCAAGATCGACCTGCAACTCTACTGCGAAAAGGGCTGGATCGACATCGACGAGGTAGCGGGCACAGCACGGATCCGCACCGAAGATGGCATACAAGAAGAGAGCCTGACCGACGACAACCGCAGCTATTATCGCCACGCCACCACGAACAATTTTGTCGATGTGATCCTGGGTCGGGGCGAAAATCATGTGTCTGGAGTGATCGGCTGGCGAGCCGTTGAGCTTCTGGACGCGGCTTATCGATCCGCAGCCAATGACGGCGCGGCGGTGGACGTGGCTTCGCTCTATGCTTGACAACGTATCGGGCCTTCTTGAGAGCTTGAAAGCGGGCCGCAAAACAGCACTCTTTTCTCGCCTTTTCCTATGGCATAATCCCAGTTAACCGCGACAATAACACCAGCTTTGGACAGAACCATGAGCGAAATATCGAGCAATTTTGGCTTTAACGAAGCCGCCAGCACTGATGATTATTCCGAGATGACCTACATAGCCGCTATCAGCGACGCCCTGCGGGTGGAGATGCGCCGGGACCCCAATGTCTTCATTATGGGCGAAGATGTGGGGGGCAGTTTTGGCGGCGCATTCAAGGTCACCAAGGGTTTCGAGGAAGAATTTGGCCCCCTGCGTGTGATGAATACACCCCTGGCCGAAAATGGTTTTGTAGGTATGGCCACTGGTATGGCCCTAATGGGGTTGCGCCCGGTCATCGAAATGCAGTTCGCCGACTTTATCACGTCGGCCTTCGACAGCATTGTCCAATATGCAGCCACCAACCACTACCGCTGGAACGCGCCCGTGCCCTGGGTGATCCGCGCGCCCAGCGACGGGGGCATCCGGTCTGGCCCGTTTCACAGCCAAAACCCGGAAGCATGGTTTACCCATACCCCCGGCCTGAAAGTAGTGGCCCCGGCCACACCCGCCGACGCCAAAGGATTGCTGATTGCGGCTATCCGGGACAACAACCCCGTGATCTATTTTGAAAGCAAACCCCTCTATCGGTCGCTCAAGGGGCGGGTTCCTCCCGGCGACTACGTGGTTCCCATCGGCGTGGCCGCGGTGGCACGGCCCGGCCAAGACCTGTCGATTATTGCCTATGGCAGCCAGGTGCAAGAAGCGCTCCAAGCTGCCGACACACTGGCAGCAGAAGGAATTGATGCAGAGGTTCTCGACCTGCGCACGCTTAAGCCTCTGGACACAGAAGCGATTCTTGCCACTGTGCGCAAAACGGGCAAAGTATTGATCGTCCACTCGGCCACCATCAACACGGGGCTGGGCGGCGAGATTGCCGCGCTGATCAGCCAGGAAGCCTTCGAATGGCTGGACGCCCCGATTCGACGGCTGGCAGGCATGGACATTCCTGTGCCTTTCAGCCCTCCCCTGGAAGACGCTTACCGACCCAACGCGGCGAAGATTGCCGCACAAGCCCGCAGTTTGGCCGCATTCTAAAGAAGTTCGAGTTCGAGACCTGTCAGGTGCGCCACGGAAAAGGTCATGCCAGCCAAATCAACGCTATTGGCGCACCTGACAGGTCTGGACCCGGTTTATTGCGAAGATATCTCACCCCTCTCACCCTTGCCCATTCCTATGAAACTTGCCACTCTCTGCTACGTGCAAACACCCGGCCACACTCTGATGCTCCATCGCATCAAAAAAGCCAACGACATGCATCAAGGCAAATGGAATGGTCTGGGCGGCAAGTTGGAAGCGGGCGAATCGCCAGAGGAATGCGCTGTACGCGAGGTGGAAGAAGAGAGCGGCCTTGTCTGCCGGCGGCCCCGGTTGCGGGGATTTATCACCTTCCCTGCCTTTGACGACATCG
>JAHEML010000720.1:2334-2810 GCA_024643705.1 Caldilineaceae bacterium
ACTGGCCGATTTTGAAGGGGAGTTGATTGATTCGCCAGAGGGGGTTCTGGCCTGGATAAGGAACGAAGAGTTACTGGATTTGAACCTTTGGCCTGGGGATCGGGTCTTTCTACCCTGGATATTTCAAGACCGGCTCTTTTCGGCCAAGTTTGTCTACGACAGGGGTGAATTTGTTCACCACACAGTCACTTTCTATGGGGCTGATGGATCGATGAAAGACGAGAGCGAGGTCCATCAAACACAGCCGCCAGGCTCGTCTGGGTTTCAGCCTGTCTACACGCCTGCAGATGACACCTATTGCTGGCTGTGCAACGGGCCGGTTGTCAAGCGTCATTGCAAGATCATCTGCGAACAGTGTGGTTTTGTGCGCGATTGCAGCGATCCTTGAAGCTCTCTAGACCAGAACCCCATTTGGCCCTCAACCTACGCCCATTCACCACCCTCGTCGATGGCGCGCAGGCCCGCCAGGGGTATAA
>JAHEML010000721.1 GCA_024643705.1 Caldilineaceae bacterium
TTCATCCCCAACTAGCCGAAAGTCTTAGGTAGCCGTCATCGGCGTCGGGCTACCGCAGCTCACAGTGTATGTCGGTTACTATTCAGCCTGCTGGCCCCACTGAATAGACCGTAACCTCCCGTGGGAGGTTATTGGCCTAACTTAGGCAGCCATTGCCACAGGAGCAGCGTTGGCGAATCCGAAGTTAAAAGCCTTGCCAGTTGTTTTGGCATTTATAGGTTTTGCGCCTTTTTAACGTAGCCGACGCTCTACGGCTTGCAATCTCAGCTCTTCCTGCCCCGTCGAAGCCGTTACATCCCCACGGGTAAGCGAAGAATAGCACAAATGGGCCGAAAATGCAAGCAATTTGAACTGGGTATCGGTCGAGGAAAATTGAACTTTAACGCAAGAGGCAAAGGGCGCAAAGACTAGCGATACCGCCACGGTCCTCTGCCGTCCGTCGTCAAGGGGTGGTCGTCAATCCCCCGGCACATTCTCCCGCAGCTCCGCCAGCCAGACCGCAGCAGATGAATCGCTGGGCGCGCGCCAATCTCCCCGGGGCGACAAACTGCCGCCGCTGCCCACCTTGGGGCTGTTGGGCACAGCCGAGCGCTTGAACTGGCTGATCTGAAAGAAGCGGAAGAGGAACAATTCCAGCCATTTTTTGATCGTCGCCAAGTCGTACTGGTTGCGCTTTTCCGCGGGCAAAAATTCCGGCCATTCGCCCCGTGCCCGATCCCCCCAGGCCTGGAGTGCAAGAAAAGCCACCTTGCTGGGGCGGAACCCAAAGCGGGTAACATAGTAGAGATGAAAATCCTGTAACTCGTAGGGGCCGATCTTGGCTTCGGTGCTTTGGGCCGGCTGGGACGCGTCATCCCCTTCGCCCGCGGGCACCAACTCCGGCGAGATTTCCGTGTCCAGGATCGCCTGCAGCACGTTGCTGGTGGCGTCGTCGAACTGGTGCGAGCCGATCACCCAGCGAATCAGATGCTGGATCAGGGTTTTTGGCACAGAACCGTTCACATTGTAGTGGCTCATGTGATCGCCCACGCCGTAGGTGGCCCAGCCCAGAGCCAGCTCGCTCAAATCCCCCGTGCCCAGAACAAAAGCGTTGTTGTGGTTCGCCAGCCGGAAAAGATGGCTGGTGCGCTCCCCTGCCTGCACATTCTCGAAGGTAATGTCGTAATTGGGTTCTTCCTCGGCAAAAGCGTGGCCGATGTCCCGAAACATTTGCATGGCCGACGGGCGAATATCGATCTCATGCGCGCTGACGCCCAGAGCCTCCATCAGCCGATGGGCGTTGGTGCGTGTGCCTGCGCTGGTGGCAAAGCCGGGCATTGTGTAGGCCAGAATGTTGGTGCGGGGCAGCCCCAGCCTGTCCATGGTGCGGGCCGCCACAATCAGCGCCTGTGTACTGTCCAATCCACCAGAAACGCCAATGACGATCTTCTTGATGCCCGTGGCCCTCAACCGCTGCATCAACCCGTGGACCTGAATGTTGTAGGCTTCAAAGGCTCTTTCGTCCCGGCGCGCCCTGTCGCTGGGGACAAAGGGGAAGCGCTCTACCCGCCGCCGCAGACCAATCTTCCCCTCTGGAACCGGCAGCACGAAAGGAACCCGTCGTACCGCACCTACCCGCTCTCGGTGTTCCTGCACAGCGTCGTGAAAACTGGTCATGCGCATCCGATCCTGGGCCAACTGTTCCAGATCGATGTCGGCGGTGATCATCTGCGCGCCGTCGGCAAAGCGCTCCGATTCGGCCAGCAGATGGCCGTTTTCGTAAATCAGGGCGTGGCCGTCCCAGGCCAGGTCTGTGGTGGATTCCCCTGGCCCAGCCGCGCTGTAGAGATAGCCAGCGATACATTTGCCCGATTGTCCTGCACAGAGCGCATGGCGATAGTCGGCCTTGCCCACAGTGATGTTCGACGCTGAGAGATTCGCCAGGAGTGTGGCCCCGGCCAGGGCCGCGTAGGTGCTGGGCGGGATGGGCGTCCACACATCTTCGCAAATTTCCACATGCAGGCCAAAGCCGGGCAGGTTATCGGCAGTGAAGACAAGATCGTTGCCAAAGGGGACAATCTCACCCAAAAAACGCACCTCTTGGTGAATGGCGTGGCGGGCCGAGACAAATTGCCGCTTCTCGTAGAATTCCCGGTAGTTGGGCAGATAGGTCTTGGGGGCTAGCCCCAACACCCGCCCCCGATGAATGACGACGCCGCAGTTGAAGAGCGCACCGTCAAAGCGCAGGGGCGCGCCCACCAGCAGTACGGGAGATAGATCCCGGCTGGCCTCCACCACACTTGCCACGCCTGCCACCGTCGCCTCCAATAACGCATCCTGGTGGAAGAGATCGTCAATGGCGTAGGAACTGATGCCCATTTCGGGAAAGAGGGCGACAACAGCCTGCTCGGCATGGGCGCGGCGGGCCAGCTCGATTGTCTGGGCCGCGTTGAATATGGGATCGGCCACCCGCACAGATGGCACGCAGACAGCCGCGCGTACGAATCCGTGGGTGTAGATGGAGTGGAAGGGTCGTTGGTACATAGCGTTGGCGCTCGGTTGGATTGGGTGACGAAAGACGACCGGCAAAAGATGACCGACGAAAGACGACCCCTTGTCGGCTGCAAATGATTATCTCGGAAAAGGCGCGGGAGGGCAAGTTGGATGTGTCGGCCTATTCGCCCGATATGAGGTAACTTCGTACGTGCCGGTTCTGCCATTCCAAATGAATTTCGGCGGGTTGTGGCCGGGTATTGGCGCAACTTTGGCGAACCGTCTACAATGAATATCGTTCTTAT
Source organism: Caldilineaceae bacterium (assembly GCA_024643705.1). GTDB lineage: Bacteria > Chloroflexota > Anaerolineae > Caldilineales > Caldilineaceae > JACQGT01. Next base: position 2,778 of record JAHEML010000721.1, read on the forward strand.
TCTGCCCACGTCCACCGCGAGAAAACTATGAT
>JAHEML010000722.1 GCA_024643705.1 Caldilineaceae bacterium
GCACGGCTTTGGAAAGATCGGCAATCGCCTGCACGTCTTCCAATGTCTGGGATGGGTGGCCCACCATAAAATAGAGTTTGATGGTCGTCCAACCCCGGCTGTAGACTTCCTCGGCAGTCTGCAGCAGATCAGACGAGGCGATGGGTTTGTTGATCACATCCCGCAGACGGTCTGTGGCGGCTTCGGGCGCAAAGGTAAAGCCGGAACGTCGGCGGCCCTTTTCCAGTAGTTCCATCAGGTCGACGCTAAAGCTTTCGATGCGCAGGCTGGGCAGACCGACGGACAGGCGCTTGGCCCCGTGGCGCTCCATGGTTCCCCGCACCAGATCTTCCACATAGGTGTAATCGCTGCTGCTCAGGCTGAGGAAGCTGACCTCTTCGAAGCCGCACTGTTCGATCATTTCGTCCACCGCTTGTAGCACTTCCTCGGCGGGTCGCTCCCGCACCGGGCGGAAGATCATCCCCGCCTGGCAGAAGCGACAGCCCCGGGTGCAGCCCCGCATGATCTCGATGGCGGCCCGGTTGTGTACCTCGTTGATATTGGGCACGATGAATCGCGTCACCGGCGGGGGCAGCACAGTCACCACCCGTTTCATCACCTCGGCGGGCGCGGCGGGGTGGGTGGGCCGGGTTTCCAACAGGGTGCCGTCTGCGGCGTAGACGGGTTCGTAGAGTGCAGGCACATAGACCCCAGGAATGGCGGCGAGACGGAGCCAAAGGGCGTGGCGGGAGGCATAGATTGGGGATGAGAGATTGGAGATTGAGTGAACCGGAGAACGATCGTCCCTATGAATCTCCCCCTCTTTGAATCTCTCCACTTCTCTTTTCCACTCCTCCACTGCTCCAATTACCTCGAAAATTACCTCTTCGCCTTCCCCAATCACCATGGCATCGAAGAACGCACTCATGGGTTCTGGGTTGTAGCAACCAGAGCCACCCGCGATGACGACTGGGTCTTCCCCGTTGCGCTCTGCGGCGCGCAGGGGGACACCGGCCAGATCGAGCATGGTGAGCACATTGGTGTAGAGTTGCTCGTAGGGCAGACTGAAGGCAAATATGTCGAAATCGGCGATGGGGTGATTGCTTTCCAGGCCGTAGAGGGGAATGGATTCCTGGCGCATTTTCGCCTCGAAATCTACCCACGGACAATAGACCCGTTCGGCCAGAAGATCGTCCCGTTTGTTGATCAGATCATAGAGGATTGCCAACCCCAGGTTGGAGCCGCCCAGCTCGTAGATGTCGGGGAAAGCCAGGGCGATCTTGGCCCGGATGGCCGGATCGGCCCAATCTTTGACAACGGCGTTGAGTTCGCCGCCGGTGTAGCGGGCGGGTTGGGTTACTTTGTGCAACACCCTGTCCAGGGCGCGGCCTATCTGCTTGGGGGTCGTCAGCATGGGTTCCATTCCTTCTCGATTGCCGGCTTGTGCGTATGGCTGCACCCGCTGGGCGGGGCTTGAACCCGCTTTGGGCTGTCGGTGTGAGCTTGTGTGACAGTTTGCCCAGTATAGCACGAAATGGTCAGAGGCTGAATATCGTCTGATTTGACAATCTGTCGGGTGGGGGCTATACTTTTCACCTGTCCTGGCGCAGAATTTTGATTGTGCCCCGTTCGTCTAGTGGTCAGGACACGGCCCTCTCAAGGCTGAAACACCGGTTCGAATCCGGTACGGGGTACCAAAGCAAAAGGCCGCTGCGAATCGTTCGCAGCGGCCTTTTTGTATTGGGAAGAATTTAACGCAGAGATGCAAAGGAGCAGAGGCGCAAAGGATAAGCAGAGTGTCCTTCGCGTCTTTGCCTCTCTGCGCCTCTGTGCTAAAAAAAATGATGCACAAGCCTACCCAAATAGCTTTCCATCCTCCGCCCGCATATACAACACCGGCAAGGCCCACCAGGGCGCGTCCAGGCCGTACTCGTTCTGCACGGACTTGCGCGCCTCCACCACTGCCGCGTCCACCGGCCAGCGGTCGGCCAACGCACGGTAGAAGCCGCCAGCAAAGGCAATGGCTGCGCGGTCGGGCACGTCGGCCTGCATTCCCACCGCAGCGGGCAGGCTGCTGCGCACCAGCGCGTGGGCCACACTCCCCGCACCACGCCCCGTTTGGCAGGCGTTGAAGAGGCCAAACCGGACATTCAGCCCATCCAGCAAAATCGACAATTCTTCGGTTGTCACCCAGTCGGCCTCCATGCTTCCCTGTCGATCTCGTGCAAAAGCCAGGCTGCCAACATTGGTTGTCTCGTCGTAGCCGCCATGGCCCACAAAATGGAGCAGATGGGGCTGCACCCGGCGCAGAATATTTTGCAAGCCACCCCGACTGACATGGGTTCCTTGCAGCCAGTGCAATTGAATACGACCCGTGGCCTGTAAATCGGAGAGGGCTTCTTCCAGGGCGGCCTGCTCCTGCTGGCTCTCCAGCGCCTCCAGGCCGATTTCGGCAGAAGGGCCGAGCAGCACCAACAGGCGCAACGGGCCGTTGACTTTCAGCGAACCCGTACTGCGGGCCGCATTCACATAGCGCACCACAGGCGTTTGCAGACGCAGGGCAGGCCGCTGCCCGTTCACATTGGCCGCTTCCCAAGGGATAGCCGCGGCTTCTTCGTCGCGTAGAAAAAGGCGCAGCCGCACCCCTTCGCCCGCGCTGTCTGCTGTGGCCTGGGCAGCCGCCCAACGCTCTGCCACTCTGCCCGGCAGCAGTCGATAACCGATATCTGTATCAATACCCGCCAGCGAGCCAACCCCGTCCAACCGGGGCGATGGACCGTCCAACCCGGCCACGACTTCCTCGCTTTCCCCTTCGCTGGAGCGCAAAAC
>JAHEML010000060.1 GCA_024643705.1 Caldilineaceae bacterium
ACGTTTGTTTCCAGGTGGTGGATGTTGCCCGTGCCCATCAAAATCACATCCAGCCCTGGCTCGTGGCGGCAGAAACGATAGGCGGCTTCGGTCAGATCACGGGCGTCGCTCTCGGCCACCACAAAGCCCAATGGGTCGTCCAGATCGATCTCGGCGGCGGGCACTTCCCCTTTTTGCACCAGATCAGCCAGCACAGCCCGCAGATGATCCGGGCGGCTGAAGGCTTTGCGCACGGCAAACATGCACTCAGTGCCGATGCCCCTGGCCTGGGTGATAGGGAAGACCGTGTGGTTGGCGGTCTGGTTGAGGATGTTGTAGCCAACCATCGCCACATCCCATACATCGTCGCGGAAGAGGTCCAGCATCACGCCGTGTTCGGTATCTGTGCTGAAATGCTCACTGATGGCCGTTGCGCGGATTTTGCCATGCTGCTTCAAGGTTTGCAGGGCAGGGACTAACTCGTCCAACACATGCTCTGCCTCGCCCTGCTTGGGGCCATGGATGTGGTAGACATCCACATAGTCTGTACCCAACCTGCGCAGACTGGCCTCGCAACCCGCAATCAGTTCGCTGGCCGAGATAGGCGCACCGTCTTTGACCGGCCCTTTTTTGGTGGAAATGAAAATTTGGTCGCGGGGGGTTCCGGCAATGGCCATGCCCACAATTTCCTCAGTCCGGTAGGCTTCGGCGGTGTCGATGTAATTGATACCCAGTTCTATGGCCCGGCGTACCACAGCCACCGATTCTTCCTGGCTGTTGCCATAGGTCTGGCCCAAGCGGCTGGCCCCACCGCACCCCATGCCAACCACGCTAACCTGAAAGCCTGTACAGCCCAATGTTGTGAATTCCATGCGTCTTCCTTCCCTTTTGTGCTGTTGGGAGACATTACCCAACATATTTACCCAGAATAGCCAGTATACTGTATCATACTCTCACATGCATTGATAGGCGGATTCAAAAGGAGTTTTTCCTATGGCTGAGAACGATTCTGTTGAAATGATTGAAGAAGTTGCGGAGGATGTGATGGAAGAGATCACGGAAGAAATTGAAGAGCTGACTGGTGCAGCGCCTTCGACTTCGGAGCCAGATGAAAAACCTGGCATGTTTGGGCAAACCCCTTCCATGTGGTTTTTGATCGATTCTGCCGTGGTGTTTTTGATCGTGTTGATTATGCGGCTTACGGCCTAATTGCCCACTGTAGAGCGGATAGGCTATCCGCTCTACAGTTCCTCTTGCCCCCCCCAACAAAAAAGACTCTTTGACACACCCAGCCGACCCATGTATGATTATGGGCGTTGGTCTGCTGTGTGTTTGATTGTCCCCCTACCGCACCCATTTCTTTTGCCATTACCCAATTGCATACATCTGTCGCTCGAATCTTTCCAACCCAACCAGGAGGAGAAGTATGATGCAGAAAATGTCCAAGCGATTTTTGCTGCTGCCCGTGCTATTAATGGCAGCGCTGTTATTGACGGCCTGCCCACCTGCCGCAGCGCCAGCAGCAGAAGCGCCAGCAGCAGAAGCACCTGCCGCGGCAACCGAGGCCCCGGCGGCAGAAGCTGTGGCCACCGAAGCACCGGCGGCAGAAGCCCCGGCTGCAGATGAAGGAACCTTTACCTATTGGGGTGGGCTGATCTTCTCGGATGCCGCCAACCAGATGCTGGTGGATCGCATCACCCAATGGGGAGAAGAAAAGGGCATCAAGACCGATGTGGTGATGATCAACCAGAACGAAACAACCCAGCGCGTTTCGGCTGCCATCGAAGCAGGCACAATGCCTGATGCGTTGGACATGGGCACGGGCTTGATTCTACAGTTGCTGGAGACCGATCAGTTGGAAGCGCTGGATGATCTGTACACTGAGATCGGTGCGGCCCATGGTGGTTGGATTCCGTCGGTGGATGCACTGACTGCCGTCCCCGCTTTCAACGGCCATCGCTATGGCATCCCCTTCGGTATCGGTGGCAACGTGCTCTATCGCCGGGCCGATGTCCTGGAAGTGGCTGGCTATGCCGAAGCCCCCAAGACTTGGGAAGAACTGAGTGAAATGGCGAAAGCCCAAAATCCGCCGGAAACCTACGGCATGGGTTTTGCCCTTTCTAATGTGGGTGATGCCAACCTGACCACTACGATGTTGCAGTCCTGGGGTGGGCGTATTGCCGACGATGAGGGCAAAAACTGCACGATCGACAGCCAGGCCACCAAGGACTTTATGGCCTGGATCACAACAGCCTATGCCGATGGCCTCTTCCCACCCGGTTCCACCACCTGGGACGGCGCTGGCGACAACGTTGCCTACCAGTCGGGCAATGCACTCTTCATTGCCAACCCCGGCAGTGTGTACCTGTACATGCGGGACAATGACCCGGACCTGGGCAACAGCACCAAATACTCAGCCTTGCCCGGTGGCCCAGCCATGCGCATCGCCCCCATGGGCGCACCCAATGCACGGGTGATCCCCAGCACCAGTAAGCACAAAGATCTGGCGATGGACCTCTTCAAGTATCTGGCCGACGACGACTTCATGGCTGAGTATTACTACAATGCCATTTACGGTCCCGTGGCCGAGAGCTACAAGAGCGCACCCATCTTCACCGAAGGCCCTGTGCATGTGGGTCTGCTCGATTTGGTGCAGAATGGCACGCCGCCCGCCTTCCCAGATGTAGACAACGTGGCATTTGCCGAATATGGCAGCAACTTCCTGACCCCGCGTATGGTCCAGCGGGTAGTCGTGGATGGCATCAGCATCGACGACGCCATTGCCGAAACACAGACCGCCTGCCAGGCGATCTACGATAAGTACAAATAATTGAATGGCTGACTGGTTGATTGGGCGTTGTATTACCCAATCAACCAGTCAGCTGTTCGACCAATCTGCGAGTATATTATGGAACAAGTCGCCCCTCCACTTGCCTCGACTAAGCCAAAGCGTCGCCGTCTTTCCATGGCCCAACAAGATGGGATGCTGGGTTATTTTCTCGTTGCACCGGTCGTCATCTGTCTGCTGATTCTGGTGGTCTACCCCTTCTTTTTCGCCATTTGGATCAGCTTCACCGACCGGATGATTGGTCAGGGTGGGCGGTTTATTGGTCTTGCCAACTATGTCTACCTCTTCAATTGGATCGACTTTCAGGCAACTGTGCGCAACACAATTGTGCTGGTGGTCAGCCTGCAATCCATGAAACTGCTGCTGGGATTGGGCATCGCACTGTTGCTCAACCAGGAAATTCGGGGACGGCAGACGTGGCGCAGCCTGATTCTGATCCCTTGGGCCATGCCTGCCTTCGTGGCATTTATCACTTGGAAGCTACTCTTCTATCCCCAGGGGGGCGCCTTTAATTACATCCTACTCAAGACTGGCCTGGCCGCAACCCACGTGGAATTTCTCAGTTCCAAAGCGCTGGCCATGCCCAGTGTCATCACAGCCAGCTTTTGGCGGGGCTTTCCCTTTTGGGTGATCTCCTTCCTGGCTGCGCTGCAAAATGTACCCCAGGAACTCTACGAAGCCGCGGCCATCGACGGCGCGGGTCCGTGGCAACGTTTCCGCAATGTGACAGTGCCCAGCATCCGTCATGTCGTGTTGGTGGTCGTGTTGCTTTCCACCATTTGGACTACAAATAGTTTTGAGGCGGTCTGGTTGATGACCCAAGGTGGGCCGTCTAATGCCACAATGACCTTCCCTGTGCTGGCCTATTTTGGCCTGCAAAATCTGCGTATTGCCGAGGCTGCTTCGGTTTCGGTTTCCATGCTGCCCATTTTTGGCTTTCTGGCCTTTATTGTGGCGAAGCTACTCCAGGAGGATTAGTCGATGCTTGGTAAGCTCTCGTCGCGCCAGAAAGCGGTCTATTATCTCCTTCTCATTTTGCTGGCGGTCTTTATCCTTTTTCCCGTCTACTATATGGTGATTGTTTCGTTAAAATTGCCCAAGGATATCTACCGCACCCCCTCTCTTCTGCCTCTCAACGCAACTATTCAGAATTACGTCGAACTTTTTACCAAACAGAATTTTCTGCAGAATATCCGCAACAGTCTGGTGGTGGCCGGTTCTGCTACGATTATTTCTGTCTTTATCAGTTGCTTGGCCGCTTATAGCCTTGTTCGTCTGCGCTACCGCTTCCGGGATTGGATCGGGCGGTTAATTCTTTTTACGTATCTGACCCCCGGCGCTCTGCTCTTTATCCCCCTGGCCGTGATCATCGCCAAGCTGCAACTGGGCAATAAGCTGGAAGGGCTGATCTTCGTCTATCTCACATTCTCTGCTCCTCTCAGCACATGGCTGATGATGGGCTACTTCCGCAGCATCCCCGCCGATTTGGAAGAGCAAGCAATGGTGGACGGCAGCACTCGCCTGGGCGCGCTGTTCCGCATTGTCCTCCCTCTGGCCACCCCCGGCCTGATTGCTGTCAGTGTCTTCACTTTCACCGGTGCGTGGAACGAACTGCTCTACGCGCTGATTTTCATCACCTCCCCCGCCAAGCAGACAGTCCCCGTCGCTGTGAGCTACCTGATCACAGGCGATGTTTTTCGTTGGGGGCTGATTATGGCTGGTTCTGTCTCGGCGGCTGTGCCGGTGATGATTCTCTACTATCTGGGGCAGCGCTTTGTGGTGCAGGGGTTGGCGACGGGTGCTGTGAAGGGATAGTGCAACAGAAACACACTGATTGAATGGTCGGGTTTTCGTGCCAGAAACGAAAAACGTGAACCGTGAGTTATCCCAACCAACTCACGGTTCACGTTTCTTTTTTGTCTGCGACAATAACTTTTGGGTAAATACCTGAGGCTATCTGCCCTAATCAAAACGCCAAATACGGCTCGGATGCAATCGGCGTGTAGTTGGCAGGAGGATATTTGGCAAGCACGGTCTCGTCCAGCTCCGTACCCCAGCCGGGGCCATCGGGGGGCGTGCCGTATCCATCCTCAATAATCAGCGGATTGGTCAGCACTTCCTGGTAGTAGGGCAATGAATTGAGGAAAAGCTCCTGCCGGTGGACGTTGGGAATGCCCATATCCAGATGCAGGCTGGCAATGGTCGAGATCGGCCCGTTGGAATTGTGGGGGGCCAGGGTGACGTAATAGGTGTCGGCCATGGCTGCGATCTTCTTCAATTCGGAAAAACCTCCCGCGTGGCAGATGTCGGGCTGAATGATTTTGACCGCGTTCTGCTCCAGCAGGCCGCGGAACTCCCAGCGGGTATACAACTGCTCCCCAGTCGCCACTGGGATACGTGTGGATCGGGCAAATTCGGCCATGGCGTTAGCATTGTCGTAGAGGATCGGCTCCTCCAGCCAGGCAATGTCCAGGGGTTCCAGTAGGGGTGTCACCCGGCTGGCGCTCCACGGGTTGAGCCGGGCGCGCACGTCAACCGCGATTTCGATGTCCGGCCCCACCGCCTCGCGCACAGCCTGCACCAGACCAATCCCCCGGTTGATGCGTTCTGCCGTGATCACCTGTGCGCCGTTGAAGGGGTATATCTTCAAACAGCGGTAACCCTTCTCCACCACCGCTTTGGCCGAATCCGCATACCACTTTCGCTCATCCTCTGCCCCGCTCTGGGGGCCGTGCGCGCTGGGTTCGCCCCGCACAAACCAGCCGTTGGCATACAGCGGAACCCGATCCCGTACTTTGCCCCCAGCCAGCTCGTAGACCGGTACACCCAATGCCTTGCCTTTGATATCCCACAAGGCCAGGTCGATGGCGCTGATGGCGCTGATGGTCACCGCTCCGCCGCTCCAGGTGGTGCGCCGGAAGAGGGATGTCCAGATGTGCTCGATCTGAAACGGGTCTTGCCCACGCAGGTAGAGGGCAAAAGCCTCGATCTCCGCGGCCAGGGCTGCATCTTTATACTGCAAACTGCCTTCGCCAAGGCCGGTGATGCCCGCGTCGGTGTGGACACGCACAAAGAGCCAATTGTTGCTTGGCTCGGCGTTGGCCTGCATACGGATCACTTCGATGTCGGTAATTTTCATTGACGTGTTCGCCTTTTTGTGGAATGAGGATTGTCGTGAGTTGCCCGATGGGGTGAGTCGATTGTACAAGTAGTGTGTGATGTGGAAAAATGTATGCCCATAGAATCTGCCAAATCCGTTTTCATCCGCGCGATCTGCGTTCCCACCTACCCTGGAGTTCCCCATGTCAATATTCGACCAATTTCGTCTGAATGGCAAAACCGCGCTCGTCACCGGCTGCAAGCGGGGCATTGGCAAAGCCATGGCCCTGGCTTTGGCCGAAGCAGGCGCGGACATCATCGGCGTCAGTGCTAGTTTGGAGAGCAGCGGCAGCGAGATCGAACGGGAGGTCACGGCCCTGGGGCGCACCTTCCGGGGCTATCGCTGTGACTTTGCCGACCGATCTGCGCTCTACGCCTTCATCAGTCAGGTGCAGGCCGATACGCCGATCATCGATATTCTGATCAACAACGCTGGCACAATCCTGCGCAAGCCCGCCGTCGAGCACCCCGACGAATACTGGGACCAGGTGTTGGAAGTCAACCTGAGCGCGCAATTTGTTCTCAGCCGGGAGATCGGCAAAGGCATGGTGGAGCGGGGTCAAGGCAAAATCATCTTCACTGCTTCCGTGCTGACCTTTCAAGGTGGGATCACCGTGCCTGGCTACGCGGCCAGCAAAGGGGGCATCGGCCAGTTGACCAAGGCGCTTGCTAACGAATGGGCGGGTAAAGGCGTGCAGGTCAACGCGATTGCGCCGGGCTACGTGCGCACCGACAACAATCAGGCTCTGCAAGACGATCCCGTGCGTTTCAATGCCATTCTGCAACGGATCCCCGCGGGGCGCTGGGGCGAAGTGGAGGATTTCAAGGGGCCGGTGCTCTTCCTGGCCTCGGCCGCGTCCGACTGGGTGAATGGAGAGATTCTGACGGTGGACGGGGGCTGGATGGGGCGGTAGGCGGAGCGGCCATTTGTGCGGTTAAAAACCGCACCTACAAGAATACATTTCACAATGTGCTGATCATCATGCTCCAATATTTGACTGATTAGTCAATCGCCAATATACTCACATCTATGAACGATAAAAAGCAGCAACTACTGAAAGCATCAATCGAGCTGTTTGCCGCAGAAGGTTTCTGGAACACGCCCACGGCCAAGATTGCCCGGCACGCGGGGGTAGCCACAGGAACCCTGTTCAACTATTTCCCATCCAAAGATGCGCTGATCAATGCTGTTTACGTGGAACTCAAGCACGAATGGCGGGAGCACGTATTGGCGGGCTATCCTGAAGAGGCGGACGTGAAGAGCCGCTTGGAGCATATTTGGTTCCGCAACATCGATTGGGGTGTCAATCATTTCGACCATTATTCGCTGACCGAACAGCTTCGCATGGCAGATGTGCTCAGCGACGAGACCATCCGCCACCAGAACGAAGAATTGACCTTTTTGTACAAGGTAGTCTGCGATGGCTTTGATCAGGCCATCTTCAAAGAGATGGATATCGACTACTTCAATCGCATTGTATTGGCAGAACTGGATGCAACAGTGCGCTATGCTGTCGCCTTTGAAATCAAGGACATGGCGCTGACTAAGCTGATCATGACGAGTATCGACATTCTTTGGAATGGAATTGCACGATAAATTTTTTTGACATCAAATTTGACTGACCACTCAATCAAGGCGTGGCCCAAGGAGAGCGTACCAATGAGTAAATGGACACCACAAGATATTCCCGACCTGACCGGCAAGGTCGTTGTCATCACAGGGGCCAACAGCGGCATCGGTTTTGACACCGCACTAGAGGTTGCCCGCAAAGGCGCGACCACTATCATGGCTTGCCGCAACCCTCAGAAAGCCCAGAGCGCGCTGGCCCAGATCAAAGCCCAGGCCCCCAGCGCCCCGGTTGCGACCATGCAGCTAGACCTGGCAAGCCAGCGCTCTGTCCATCAATTCGCCCAGGCTTTCCTAGCCGAATATGATCGGCTGGACATCTTGATCAACAATGCGGGGATCATGATGGTTCCCTATGGGACGACGGAAGATGGGTTTGAACGCCAGCTTGGCACAAACCATTTGGGCCATTTCGCGCTAACGGGCCTGCTGATAGAGCGTATTCTGGCGACGCCGGGCGCGCGGGTCGTCAATGTCAGCAGCAACGCCCATAACTGGGGCGAGATGGATTTTGACAATTTGATGTACACAAATGGTCAGAGCTATACGCCATCTGCCGCCTATGGCCGTTCTAAGCTCGCCAACCTTCTCTTCACCTACGAGTTGCAGCGACGCTTTGAATCCACCAGCGCAGATGCCATCGCCACCGCGGCCCATCCCGGCATTTCCAACACCAACCTTGCCAGCCACATGCAAGATCGCTTCATCTTTCGGCTGCTAATCCCATTGATGGGGCTGTTTATGCAACCGGCGGCCATGGGCGCACTGCCCACCCTGCGGGCCGCGGTAGACCCACAGGCAAAGGGGGGCGATTACTTCGGCCCAGGTGGGATGAGGGAGATGCGGGGCAACCCTGTGCTCGTCACATCGAATAACGCTTCTCACAACCTGACCGACGCCCAGAAATTGTGGGCAGTATCGGAGGAGTTAACCGGGGTCAAGATGCCGACAACCTGACGGTGCAGCAATGAAACAAAATTATCTTCTTTGCCAGCCGAATCATATTCTCAACCCTAACGTGAGCCGAAACAATGAACCTTCTTCAGCGCACCTTTCGTCGGTGGTGGCAAGTGCCCCGTCGGTCCAGCGATGCCATCGAGCACCGCACGGTCTCCTTTCTGGAGCTATTCTATGATCTTGTCTATGTCATGCTTATCGCCGAAGTGGCCCACACCCTGGCTGAACATGTAGACGGGGCTGGCCTACTTCATTTTGTCTTCCTCTTTGTGATGGTCTGGTGGGCCTGGCTCAATGGAACCCTCTACCATGATCTGCATGGAAACAACGATGTGCGCACGCGAATTTTCACCTTTTTGCAAATGATCACCGTGGCAGCGATGACCGTGTTTGCCCACGATGCTTTGGGTGAATCGTCAGTCGGTTTTGCCCTCTCGTATGCGGCATTTCTGGCAGTGTTGGGTTATCTTTGGTGGCGAACAGGGGTTTACGATCATCTGCACAAACCCCTTTCCACGCCCTACGTACGGGGATTTCTGGTCGCCTTTGCCCTCTTTATTGTCAGCGTATTTGTGGCTGCGCCTCTTCGTTTCTACCTATGGGGAGCAGCCCTGATCATGTCTCTGCTTCTCCCTTTCATCAGTTCCTGGCGGCAAGAATTGACAGAGGAAGAAACGGATGCCATGGAACAGTCGTTTACAATGAGCGCGTCGGGCAAGGAGCGCTTTGGCCTCTTCACCATCATCGTCCTGGGGGAGGTAATCGTTGGCGTGATCCGGGGTGTGCAGCAGGTGGATCAAATTGATTGGACCATCGGGATAACAGCCTTGCTGGGCATGATGGTGGCAATCGGCATCTGGTGGGTCTATTTTGATTTTCTCTCCCAGCAGAACCCCAGAGGCGGGCGCAACTCTACCATCATCTGGGCCTACCTCCATCTGGCGTTGACCATGAGCATCGCGGCTGTCGGCGCGGCCATCCGCAATGTGGGCGAACACGCGGGGGATCACCTGCCCGACGATGTGCGCTGGTTGTTGGTGGGAGCCGTGGCTATGGCTTTTATCACCATCGCCCTGCTGATGCGTAACCTGGACAATCAAAACCGATATTGGCATATATACCAGGTGGGCAGCAACATTGTTATGGCCGCCGGATTTGCCGTGGCCCTGCTTGGTTTGACAAACCTGGATACCATTCCCCTGCTCGGCGCGCTGGTCGCGGTGATACTGGTTCCAGTGGCATCCGGGTTGTGGATGTACATGAAAGTACTCGACAGCGCAGGCGCAGCCCGGGTGGGATAAGTACAAGCTTCTCTGCTATCATAGACATCTACATTCCCACCCAGATTTCTCTCACCGGATTGCCATGCCCCATCTATCCAACACACCCACCTTTTCCCCAGCAGATGCGGCAGACTTGGCCGCACAGGTCTACGGAATCGTCGCCCATGCCACGCCCCTGCCCGGCGAGCGGGACCAGAACTTCCGCCTGGACACGGCCACCGACGAAACATTTGTCCTGAAAATTGACAACGGGCACGAAGATGCCGACCTGCTGGCCGCGCAGACCGAAGCACTGCGTCGCGCCGAGACAACAGGCATCTGCCCCCGCATTCTGCCAACCACCAGCGGCGACTGGATGACGCAAATCCAGGGACAAGGCAACAGCCGCCATTGGGTGCGCCTGCTCACATTTCTGCCCGGCACACCCCTGGCCCAGCAACGTCGCCAGACGCCTGCTCTGCTGGGGGATGTGGGCCGCCGGGTTGCCCAGGTGGATGCTGCACTGGTTGATTTTGACCACCCT
>JAHEML010000723.1 GCA_024643705.1 Caldilineaceae bacterium
AATACCTATGGCGATTTCTGCCTCCAGGTGGACGATCTTGTGGGCCAACTGATGGCCGCCTGCGAACGCACCGGCATCACCGACAACACCATCTTCATCTTCACCAGTGACAACGGCTGTTCCAACCGGGTGGACTTTGCCGAGTTGGCCGGGTTCGGCCACAACCCCAGCTATATTTTCCGGGGACACAAGGCCGACATCTACGAAGGCGGCCATCGCATCCCCCTGATCATCCGCTGGCCCCGGGTGATCAGCCCCGGCACAGCCTGCGACGAAACCGTCTGCCTGGTTGATTTCCTTGCCACCTGCGCCGACATTGTGGGCGACACCTTGCCCGACAACGCAGCCGAAGACAGCATCAGCAATCTGCCCTTGTGGAAAGGCCAACCCCTGGATTCATCTCTGCGCGAAGCCACGGTACATTCCTCGGTGGATGGTTCGCTCTCGATTCGCAAGGGGCGCTGGAAACTGGAAATGTGCCCCGGCTCCGGCGGCTGGAGCTACCCCCGGCCCGGACCCGAATGCGAAGGTCTGCCGCCCATTCAACTCTACGACCTTCAGCAAGACATCGGCGAACGCGCCAACGTCGCCGGGGAACACCCGGCAGTAGTCGAAGATATGACCGAGCTGCTCACCCGCTACATCCAGGATGGTCGCAGCACGCCCGGCACGCCTCAGCAAAATGCTGGCAACACACTCTGGCCCCAATTGTGGTGGATTGACCATAACCCAGAGGAGATGAAAGGTGACCCCGACAACTGGACACGGAACTGAGCGCCCACATGCTATGCACTTGCAGACGCTCACAGCCGCAGACGAAGAATTAACTGTCCGCCTGGAATGCGACCCAGTGATCATGCAACATATCGGCGGCCCTCGGCCCGAAACAGATGTACGCGCCGCCCACAAGCGCCGCCTGGCATTGATGGAGAAGGGCCAGGCCCACATGTATACGGTGGTTGGCAACGCCGGTCAGGTGCTGGGCACAATCGGCATCTGGAAAATAGGCTGGATGGGACCCCACACCTACGAAATGGGCTGGTTTGTCCTGCCGGAGCACCAGGGCAAGGGTATTGCCACCCAGGCTGGTCGTCTGCTCATCGCCTGGGCCGCCGCCCACCCAGACATAGGGATCATCCATGCCTATCCCGCTGTCACCAACCTGGCTTCCAATGCAGTGGCCCACAAGATAGGTATGAAAAATATGGGCGAATTCGACAACGAAGGCTTTGCAGGCATACTACGCTGCAACGACTGGATGATCGAACTCAGCTAAGGAGCAACCATGTCAGCACAATCATCTTCCACCGTCCGCGTTGGCGTGATCGGAACCGGCCACTTTGCCACGGCAGTCGTCACCCAATCCCAGTCCATCCCCCTGCTGGATGTGACAACGGTGGCCGATCTCAATCCAGACGCGGCCCGCCGCGCCTTCCGGCTGGCGGGCGTGCCCGACGACACCATCGAATGGTGCGAGAGCCGAACAGATGCCCTCGCCGCCCTGGAAAAGGGCCGCCGGGTGATTGTGGAGGACGCTCTGCTGCTGATGGAATTGCCCCTGGATGTGATCGTCGAATCGACCGGCGTGCCAGAGGCGGGCGCACGCCATGCCCAGGCAGCCATTGCCGCGGGCAAGCACGTGGCAATGGTCAGCAAAGAACCAGACAGCGTGGTGGGGCCTCTGCTGGCCCATTTGGCCCGGCAGGCCGGGGTTAGCTACACCCCGGTGGACGGAGACCAGCACGGGCTGCTGATCGAATTGGTGCGCTGGTGCCGGGGGTTGGGGTTGGAGGTTCTGTGCGCGGGCAAGGCCCGGGACGGGGAATACTTCTACGACCGTACCGCACTGGAAGTGCGCGGCGGCGACTATGTCCAACGTCTGCGCAGCCGAGACAGCCGCTGGCTCTCCCCCCTGCGCCCGCTGAACCTGCCTGGCCTGTTGCGCGAGCGCATGGATTTCTTGGCTGCGCTGCCCGGTGTGGGTGGCTGGGACATCACCGAACTGGTCATCGCGGCCAACGCCCTCGGCCTGCGCCCGGATGACCCCTACGATGGCACAGGGGGCGGACGCCTGCACGGCCCCGCGGTCTATGTGCCCGAAATCCCCCAGGTCTTCTGCCCGCAGACGATGGGGGGCATTCTGGAAAATCGGGGCGTGATCGACATTCTCACCTCCCTGCGCATCCCCGAAGCCGCGGGGTTGGGTGGTGGCGTCTTTGCGGTTGTCCACGCGGCCACCGACTATTCCCGCCAGATTCTGGCAACCAAAGGCTGCCTCACCAATCCAGCCGGAGACGCGGCACTCATCTATCGCCCTTACCACCTGTGCGGGGTCGAAACCCCCGTCACCCTCCTGGCCGCGGCCCAACAAGGCAGTTCCACCTACAGCGAAGCCTATCGCCCCCAATGGGATGCGGTGATGGTGGCAAAACGCGATTTGGCTCCCGGCGAGATACTGGGCACGGATCATAGCCCGGATGTGGAAGTGCTGGTGGCCCCGGCACAGTCCATCGCCCAGGCCACCGCGTGGCTACCGGTCCACCTGGGCAGCGGGTGCAAGCTGACTGCGCACGTATTGGCGGGGGCGCCCATCCCTGTGGGCGCGGTGGTGCCGCCCGCGGGATCGGCGCTGTGGGCCTTGCGGCAGCAACAGGACGAGATGTTTGGCATCGGTTAACGATTCAAGCCCCACGAACCAGCAAAACGGAGAGAAGACCATGCACACCCAACCCAGCGACCGCGACTATTGGCTCACTGTCCTCGAACGCATTGCTCGGCCCCTGCTCGAAGCCGGTGCTGCGG
>JAHEML010000724.1 GCA_024643705.1 Caldilineaceae bacterium
CGCAGGACATTCGCGTGACCAACCTGCGGGATACCAGCGTCACCATCTCCTGGCGCACCGACCAGCCCGGCGACGGCCTCGTCGAGATTTTGCTCGATGGTTCGCCAGTGGCTCTTGTGGGGGATGTGCGGGGGGGCGACACTGTCGATCGGCTACATTACATGGTGGTGAGCGACCTGATTCCAGGAACCAGCTACGAGTTCAGCCTGCAAACCACGGCCCAGGATTCCAGCACCAGCGCTGGGTCGGGCACCTTTACCACGCTGACTACTTTGGCATCTGTACCCCGTTCCCACAGCGCCTATGGACGTGTGCTGGAGTTGGACGAGGAGACCCCTGTGGCCTATGCGCTGGTGATGTTGACTTTGGCGGATGCGGATGATGCTGGCTCTACAGGCAACTCGTTACCCCTCTCGGCCATCACCGACGCCAATGGGTACTGGTATGCCAACTTTGGCAATAGCCGTCAGGTGGATGGGGAGCCGTATGCCTATTCTGCCCAAGGCGACGATGTGCAGATTCAGGCATTCCGGCCTGGGATTGTGCCCAAGAGTGTGAATCAGCCAATCGACACCACATTTCCCGCCGTGGATATTCTTTTGGGGATGCGCGTACTATACCTGCCAACCCTCCAGCGCTAGCCGAAATAGAATGGCCCGATCGACAGAGACAATCTCCATGTCGATCGGGTCAATGTTTTCGTGGGCAGGCCCAGGTTCACTGCAAGCCCGCTCTTGGCTACTTTTTTGTCAGGGAGCGCGCTTGCTGCAAAACCTGATCGATTGTGTCATCTTGATCGATTGGTGGCCGCTCTTGTCGATCCAACCAGATCAAGAATTCCACATTGCCTGCCGGGCCAGGCGCAGGAGAAACCGTAAGGCCTGCCACCCAGAGGCCCAACTTCTCGGCCAGAGCAAACGTCTCGTCGATCACCCGCCGGTGTACGCTGACATCCCGCACCACGCCGCCCTTGCCCACGTCGTCTGGCCCGGCCTCGAACTGGGGCTTGATGAGCGCGACAACCTGGCCCAGCGGGGCAAGCAGGCGTAAAGTAGCAGGCAGTACTAGTTCCAGCCCGATAAAACTGGCGTCAATCACGGCGAGATCGGCCAACACATTGTCGGGCAGTGCTTCGAGATAGCGGATGTTGGTGCGTTCCAGAGAGATCACCCGTTCGTCGGAGCGCAATTTCCAGGCCAACTGCCCATAGCCCACATCCACTGCATAGATTTTGGCCGCGCCCCGCTGCAACAGGCAATCGGTGAATCCGCCAGTGCTGGCTCCCACATCAAGGGCAGTCAACCCGGTGGGATCAATGGCAAAGCTGTCCAGCGCTGCTTCCAGTTTTAACCCACCCCGGCTGACAAAACGGGGCGGTGTGCGCACCCGGAGAGTCGCATCCCTGGCAACAAGGCGTCCGGCTTTGTCGATCACCTGCTCGTTGACAAGCACTTCGCCCGCCATGATCAAACGGCGAGCCTGTTCCCGGCTCTCTACCAGGTCTTGTTCCACCAGCAGCAGATCGAGCCGTTCTTTGGGTATACGGGGCATGGTACGCTCCTGTAGGGTGAACCAACCAACCCACCAACAATCTTTGGTAGCGGGATAGAGGCTACGGTATCATTGATTGGTTTTTCCGTGCAAGATTTTGTCTATCACCTGTGCATGATGCGAAACCTCTTCATCATGTATGCCGCAATCAACCAGCGAACCTATTCCCAATGAGCCAATCTCCCACACCAATCGCAGCCAACCAATCGACACAGTCGGCTCTTCGGGGCAATCTGATCGGCCTGATTAAAACCATGCGCCTGAAGCAATGGACGAAGAATGGCTTTGTCTTGGCAGGGTTGATCTTTGATGGTAAATTGTTCGACTTGTCAATGGTTGCCTCGGCTCTGGTGGTGATGCTGGGTTTCTGTCTGATTTCCAGCAGCGTCTACATTCTGAATGATCTGGTGGATATTGAAAAGGATCGGCTGCACCCGCGAAAACGGCTGCGCCCCCTTCCCAGTGGTCAGCTCAACCCTGTATTTGCCAGATGGAGCGCGGCAGCACTGGCCGGCGTGAGTATCTTTACCACGGGATTGATCAGCGGCTGGGCTGCTTTGATTGTAGCCAGTTACCTGATCCTCAATGTCTGGTACAGTTTTCATTTGAAGAATCTGGTCATTATCGACGTGATGATGATTGCCGGTTTCTTCGTGCTGCGGGTGGTGGCTGGTGTTGTGGCTGTCGATGTAAGCAACTTTAGCCCCTGGCTCTATGTCTGTGTCACCCTGTTGGCGCTCTTTCTCGGCTTTGGCAAGCGTCGCCACGAGTACTCCCTGCTGGAGGGCAGCGCGGCCAGCCACCGCGCCAGCCTGGCCCACTACAATCTTCCCCTGCTCGATCAGATATTGGGCATTGTCACCACCAGCGGGCTGCTGGCATACACCCTGTACACATTCGAAGCCAAGACAGCCCTCGCCCAAGACGGCCACATGCTGCTCACTGTCCCCTTTATCCTCTATGCTGCATTTCGCTATCTCTACCTGATCCATGTAGCAAAAAGGGGCGGTGCGCCCGAAGATTTGCTCTTCGAGGACCGTCCCTTTTTGCTCTCTGTGCTCTTATGGGGATTGTCGGTGGTGCTGGTCATCTATCTGTGGTAGAAAAAATGTAAAACGTGATGCGTGAAACGTGAGAACATTCCATGTTCTCACGTTTCACGCATCACGTTTTATTTCCCTACAAACTCGGCCCACGGCCCTTCCATCCCATCCTCGGTGACACCGTAGAAGACGCGGATATTT